>JAFBAP010000110.1 GCA_019247695.1 Verrucomicrobiota bacterium
CTAAGCGCTCGAGCGCCTCTTCGGCGTTGCCGTGCCAGAGCAGGTGCTTCACGCTCTCGAGCTGTTTTGCCACCTTTTCGCCGACCTCTGGCTGTTCGGCCTGGAGCGCCTTCCTTTGCTGCAGCAGCACGGTGAGCCGCATCGTGAGGTGGAACCAATCGATCAGATGCTCGCTGAATGGATGAAGGTACTCTTGCACCCGGCGGACATTCTCGCCGCCATCCGACATGAACACCACCTGCTGGTTTTCTTGCATTCCTTGCGCCTTCATCAGCTCCCACAAGCGCCGGCGGGGCTTTTCGTCGTAGGTTTGCACGAATCCGAAGCACTTCGCCCTCATCCTGCCGCCGGAAAGCAACGACGCTTTTGCCCGCGATCACCTCAAACCATCCCTGCTTGTGCGCCCCCCGGACGTAACCGCCATCGATGCCCACCGTGATCGGACCATCGGGTAGCGGCTGTTGTTCCCCCTCCTCTTCCGAGCCCTCGAACAGACAAACGGCTTCGTCGCCCAGCGCCTGCTCAATCCGCTCCGCGGTCGCGTGCAGATGATTGCGCACGGTCTCTGGATTCAAGGTCTCAGCAACGGGCAGCACGTCTTTCAGAAGCTGGGCCACCTTGGCGTAGGGAATCAGCGAGGCCCACTTCGTCTCCAAATACCGCAGCTCTGGACTGGCCTGTGCATTGAGCCAGTTTGTGGTGGGCCGAAACGTGTGGGGGCCCATGGACTGGCATGCACACCGATGCCAGCGGGGACTGGGCACATCGACGGGACCAAACACCGTCTTCACCTCGATGCTGCCTTGGCCTTTGCTCGTGTGCCGCTTGCCGCAATGCGGACAGGGACGCCGTCGTTCAAGCTCATCGGCGACTTGCTCCACGACCACGAAGTCTTGCACTCCCCGTAACAGCGCTTTGCTTTCCTCGAGACTGAGCCCGAGCGTCTCCATCGCTAGTCTACTGTCTCTCAGTTAATTGTGATTTCTTCTGGGGTACGCAACGCTGCCTCCCACGCCCGCTGAATTTTGGCCAGCACCGCTGCGCCGTCCGCCCGCCACACGTAGCGTTTGGGTGCCAGATCTCGCGCGCGATTTCGAACACCTGCTGGCGCCGCTCGGCAGCTTCGGAGACACAGATCACCTGCACGAGGAACTTCATAGCCGGCTCCTCCCGCGCCGAGCGAGCATCGCCAAACGCTCGTTGGCTTCTTGCAGGCTGAAACGGCCTGGTTGCAATGGCCCGTGCTGCTCGAGTCGCCGATCGACGCTCTGCCACCCCTTCCCAACGGCGTCTCGAAGCAAATCCCACGTGCTGGCTGGTTGATCGGGATGAGTAGCCACCAGCAACTGTATCGTTGCCTCAACAAGCGCCGGATCATTAACGGCCGCGCCCTGTTGTCGACGTTTGAGCATCAGCCGATAACCCCGACGCCCGCCGCAACCTTCCGGGGGCGGCGCACCGCGGTCGCCGAGGCCAAGCGGTTCTGGGTCTTCTGCCACGCCTTCCTGAATGTCCAGGACGCGGAGGTCCCATTCCCACAGGTCCAGGAAATCGTAGCGGTAGAGAAACTTCTCTTGGCGATGCAGGCGAAAGGCTCGCAGTGGCTTAGAGCGTGAGCGACGCCGGAAGCTGTTGAACTCCTGGCCGTGGATCCGAAAGGCGTACCCAAGCTGGCCGCCCCAGCCCAATACCTGCTGGAGGACGTCGTGCAAATCGGTCAGTTCCGTGTCGTCGCTTACAGGCGCATGAATTGATAATCGGGCGGCAGCAAAAGTTCAGGCTCACGCGGCCTTAAAGGGCGCCTTCAGGGTCTGGCCCCTGCGCCCACCGGTTCCGTCGAAGCATGAACAGCCACCGGTAGTTGCCTTGTTGCTCGCCTTTGGTGAAGATTTCGGCCCACCCCTCCAGGGGGCCATCTATGGGGCACGCCTCGCCGGTCCAGAGGAAGAACAGCAGGGTGTTCTCTCGGCGCAGCTCGGCGAGCGCCCACTGCCTGATGAGACGATAACGCACGTGGAAAGCCGCAAAGATCGCCATGAGCGCGGCGCCGGAATTGCCGTTGAAATACTCGAGCAGCCGTTCGTGCAACTCGGGCGTGTAGTCCTCCAGGTTGCGTAGGGTGCGGAGTTCGAGAATGCCGGGGTCAGCAGGGGTGTTCATGGGTATGGATAAGCAGGGTGATGTACACTTGAAGGCCGATCAGCGTGAAGGAGGGAAAAGAGAATTCTTTTCCCGATCTATAGCCGCCCCCTGCCGCCCGAGGTCCCGGTCACGGCGCCAAGGGAGGAACCCGGCAAATGGAGGGGACCCGCCGAAGGCGGGGCGTAGGCCGTTTAAGGAGGGTAACGACCTTGCGCCTGTCGGGCCGAGGCGGCCTAAATCCCCAACCAGGGCTACCCTCACGGGTGGGGCGTGAAACTAGGGAAAAGCCCCGAGGTCGCGTCGTGACCGCACCCCCGGTGCGGGAACTCAGGGCGCCAGGCGGCCGGCGCGAAGCTCATGCCCAGCGCGAGGATCGAGGCCACCCTGGCTTTTTCTCTTTCCAAGCCGTTTCCGGGTGAGGTCAGGGTCGATCAGGTGATTCTGGCTTTTGGGATTGTCGCGCTTTGAGAAAGGCGATGAGTTTTAACCCAATGGCCAGGGACGGTTCAGTCCGCCCGTTCAGCCAGTCAGTGATTCGGGACGGCTTTACCCCAAGGGCGTTGGCGAGTTCGATTCGCCGCCCGTATTTTTCTTCGCACCACTCCCGGACTTCTCCCAAAAGCTTGGCGACTTTCGGATCTGGTTTTCTCGGGAGTTTCGGCGGCATGTTGATGGCTGCCATTTAGGGCTCACTCGGACGTTTCCGAACTTGGAGGTTGTTGCGCTCTCAAGAATTTCTGGATTCGAAGCGCGATTCCTAACGACGGCGCCGACCTCCCTGCGAGCCACTCGCTTACCCGGCGTTCGTCCACGCCGAGCGTATTCGCCAGTTTTCTTTGCCGTCCGTACTTTGCCTTACACCACGTCCGCAGCTCGTTGATGAACTGTTCTACCTCGGGGTCGTGGCCTCGGGGGAGCTTGCGCGGCATGTTGGTGGCTGCCGGTTAGGGCTGATCGGGGGTTTCCGGATTCTGGGCTTGCTGCGTTTGGAGAAACCTCAGGATACGCAAGCCCATGCCGAGTGACGGCTCCGTTCTTCGTGCGAGCCAGTCATTTATCCGTTTCCTGTCAACTCCCAGGAAGCGCGCAATCTCGCTTTGGCGTCCATATTCTTGGTCGCACCAAGCCTTCAAATCGTCGAGCAGGCGGGTTACTTCCGGGTCGGGTTCCCTCGGGAGTTTTTTGGGTGACACCGCGGGAGTGTACGGAAGATGAGGACGGTCTTTCAATCCTCGGGCGGGATCAGTTTGGGTCACCATTTTCCTGGATATTCTTGGTTTGCTAAGAAAAGTACTTGCATTTGTCCTTATTATAAGGACAGTATGCCGTAGAAGCAAAACGGCCCGAGCTGGCGCAGTCAACGCCAAACCCGGGCCTAAACCGACCCATGAGGATAATTCATGCATCGATCGGCAATTCTTTGTAACGCCGTCCGTGCGGATGGCAACTTTAACGGTTCGCTAAAGGCGAATAATCCTAACGGCTGCCGTTTCCCCATCGGGAGCATCGTCGTCAGCAAGAACTTGAATTTTCTCCAGGTGACCGGCCCCCACAACCGCCCGGCGCCTGGCCGAGCGGGAATACGACACGGTAAAGTTCCACGACTTGGGCAAAGGCGTGGTGGTCGACTTACCCAGGTCGAACGCACGCCCGTCCCCGGCCTTTTTTTGCCCGGTTCGAAGTCCAAAAAAATCCGGCGCACCTATACCCCTTGGAACGGTTGGCCCTTGCCGAGCGGGCGTTTTGTCCCCACGGTGGTGTCCGATTCCAATAAGGCGTTTCTGTTCTCGATCGGGAACGTTGCTGTGGGCGCATTTTCAGGTTCCGCGCGAGAGGCTTGGGAGGAGGGAGACGGGCGATGAATCCTGGTATTTCCCTTTATCAGCCCGTCTCTTCTCTGGAAGGGAAGTCCCCTGACCCCCTCCGGTATAAGGTTGGGACGTCCTAACCTCCCCCCACTCGACGTTTTACCAAGTCATTTCTCCGGGCGTGGCTCGGCGGCTGAGGACGTTGATCGATTTTGAGCCGAACGTGTTCGACCTGGGTCGGGGCTTGCGGTTTGTTTTTCGGGGCCACGAAAACCCCCTTCCCGGGCTTTTTGACCCAAGCCGCCGTCCGGTCAAGGTTCGGCCCTCCTATGCCTTGTGGGACGGGCGGGATGTGGTCCAGGAGGTATCCCGGGGCGTTGAACTGGTTCGGCAAGCCGTCGAACCCGTGCAGGGGCGCTACCAGGCGTTTTGAAAAGCGGGGCGCGGTTGGCTGATCGCCCTTATAGCGGCGGCGGTAGCCCTCCTGGTGGCCGGTGCCTTGCTGGGGTACCACGCGGCCACCGAACGGTTCGAGGCACGGGTGGTCGGGACGGCCGGGACGGATCGCCTGCAGTCCATGCTGGCTCAGGTGGGCGGCTCGGCGCGGTACGCGGGCGGTGGCCAAGTCGTGCTGGACCCCGGCCGGCTTGCGGTGAGCGGCGCGAGCGTTCGGGACGGGAAAGCCGTCATCGCCCTCTCGTCTCCGGGGTTGACCCGGTGATTTACGGTAAGGCACAAAAGGGGGATGTATCGGTATTGTCTGTGATGCTATACGTTGTGTGGAAACCTGTCATTCCCATGAAAGCCCTCGTGCAAGAGCTTCAGACCTACCGAGAAAAATTGCCCAGCTTGCTCCCGGAGGAAGGCAAATTCGCCCTCATCCGCGGCGACAAAGTGGTCGGGACGTTCGACACCTACGCCGACGCCCTTGGGGAAGGCTACCGGCTTTTCAAGCTCGAGCCGTTCCTGGTTAAACAAATCCAGGCTGTTGAGCAGGCGCACTTCATCGCCGCCGCCTGAGTGGCCCTTCTGCTCTAAGCGTGCCGCACTTTACGCTTCAATTCCAAGCCGGCGGTCCGCCGTTGCAGCTTTTCGTCGGGGCAAGCCAACCCCGGCAACAGGCCTTGCAACAATCGGGCCTTGTCATCCCGCAGCCTGGTTGACACGGGGGGCCTCATCAACGGCGGTTGACCCGACGATCATTCAACAATTAGGGCTGCAATCCACCGGATCCATACCGATCGTCACCCCCTCGACGGATGCAACGGCGGTTCAGGTTAACACGTACGACGTCAGTTTGATCATCCCCCCTTGGCGCGGTAGGATCGACGTTTACGCTTGGCGCCATCCAGGTGTTCGAGTCATCGCTCAACGTTCAAGGTTTCCAGGCCCTGATCGGACGCGACGTGCTCAAGCATTGACTGCTCGTTTACGACGGCCGCAATAGCCTCTTCAGCTTGGCTTTCTAACGCAGGGGTCAATGCATGTCACCTCGCGCGAGACAAAACATGCAAAATATCGGTGCTGCGCTGCTGGGAATCCAGCTGGTCGAACACCATTTGGACGTTTGCCTTCACCTTGCCTTCCGGGACAAGGATCACCTTTCAGCTCAGGAGATAGAGAATTTAGGTCGCTTGGAACGTCACGAGACGCTCAGGAACCTGCTTAAACAACTCCGGGCCAGGACCACGGTGCCGACCCAACTTGACCTCGTTTTGAGCAAATTCCTGGATGAGAGAAATAAATTCGTGCACCGCCTCTTTGAGACTGGATTTCACCTGGACGAAGATCCGGGCGCCGCGTGCCTGGGACAATTTCTTGAGGAGATGATCAAAGAGACGCGCAGGCTGATTGAGCTCTTCACGGCGGTTCTGGACCATAAAATGGTACGCTCTGGGGCGCCCCTCGAGCAATGGCCTCCGGACGTTAAATGGCTCTTTGATGGCCCGATCCGGGATTAAGACGTTTTGGGAGCGGTGGAGGGTTGATGGATTTCCATTTTTCCAGGGGCGGCGCGAGGATTGGTTGTGCCCTCCCGCGAGAAGGCCTTGAGGGTTTTGGCGGGCTTTTTGCTTTGGCGAAGGTAAGGACAGCGGGCAGTTCCGCAGAATGTGCCGGAACGGCGAGGGGTTCTCACGGGAAAAATTCCTGGGGGTGGGGAGCGAGGCGAGGTGCCCGGCCGTCTGGGGCTGCGCCTCCATCCATTTGTGGGCGGTGCCCCAAAAAGAAGGCTTAAGATGTCTTGAGTAATCGGGTGCCAAGCCACCGGCCACGGGTGACACGACGGGCTCACTCGTGTTAAGCTTCCCGGCGTGGGCACCGGGACAAGGCGCGTGATTTTGAAGCGTTGGAGGGACAGACCAACGGCCGACATCCTGGCGTGCGTCCGCGTGTTGCTGTTCTACCTGGGCGTGCCCGTGCCCCCACCCGACCGGCACGGTCCGGTGCGGCCGTTGACGTCCATGGCGATGAATCAGGCCAAGGTGCTGCTGAACGTGCGCGGCAGGGCGGGCGCGTGGACGCTCAACCCGAAGTGGCGCGAACGGCTTGAGCTTGCGGGCGTTGACCCGGACGGCTTGCGGGTTATCGATGAACGCCGGTGGGCCTGGGCTTGGGTTTAGTTAAAGCGCGCCCACTTTCGAATCGGTGAACAGCATCGCAACATTGCGTTCGGGAAGCTACCGCCCGAGCCGGTGCCGGACAGTTACGAACGCAGCGCCATGGTCACGATCGACCGGTCAGAACCCCAACCCGAACCGGCGTTTGGCAGCACGCACCTGGGGCTGGCCGAGCGCATGGCGGCATTGCGGGGAACCTGGTAGCCGGGAAGAAAAAAAGGCGCCTGCCTAACCCCATTCACCGGCATCCAAGGGTGGACTTCGGGAGACACGGTAGCCGATTTGTTAGCAGGTTGAGCCGGAGCCCGTCGCTTGGAATGCGCAATATGCTGGCGATGAAAAGGTTGCGATAACCACGGTGAGGGCGGGATTCGAACCCGCGGTACCCTTTTGGGGTACAACGCTTTAGCAAAGCGCCGCTTTCGACCGCTCAGCCACCTCACCAGCGGGAGGGACCAAGGCTAACCGCACCCACCAGGGACGTCAAACGAAACCTCACCGGCCGGTACGGCAGGGCTTGTCTCGGTCACTTCATCAGGTCCAACCGGGCTGCGTACAGTTCGCCTTGCTTCCGCCACTTTCGACGCCAGGCTTTTTTGGTTATATTTTCTCGCCTGAGCGCTGATATGATTATACACCGGTTCTCCCACGCAAAGCTATGAGTTTGCGTTTGCTCGCTCTAGCCTGGCCCAGGTTGGGCAACGGGGCTGCGGGTACCGTCCACCTGGTACCGTCCCTGCCGTTGCCGGATGTCTTCTCGTGGCCGGTGGGGTTGGTCGTAGTCCTGGTCTGCCTTTTGGCCGGAGTGACCTGTTCCCGTGCGCTCGATGGCACCCGCGCGGTCTTCGCCAGGTCCGCCCCGGCTACCCTCCTGACCGGGATTGGCCTCGTGGCCGGCACTCTCCTGCTGTGCATCTTCCTTTTACTAACCGGTGTGGGAATCATCGGCCTGCCGGTCGTGGTCGGCATCGCCACCGCCTTCATGGTCGTCGGTAATGCGGCCATTTTCCGGTTTATCGGACAGCGGCTGGCCCCCGGCCTGTCTGCCCACCCCCGGGGTGACCTTCTGACGATATTGCTGGGCGCCCTGGTCTGCTGGGTGCTTTACTGCATTCCGCTCATCGGCTGGCTGGTCGGCGGCTTGGTTTCGACGGCAGGTTTGGGGGCGTTCGCCCTTTACTTGCTCGATTCAGTCGACCCGTCCCGGCGGCTCCGGCACCGCCTGCAGCGATATTACCCTAAACCGATACGGCGGCTGCCGGTCACCAAGCCCGATGCAACCCGACGGGCCGAGGCCGCACCCCTCGATCCCGTCACCCTGGCAATACCACGTGCAACGTTCTGGCCGCGCCTGCTTGCCAACCTGATCGACTTTGCCGTGGTCTATTCCCTTTTGTCCTTCCTCGGGATTACCCGTGTGCTTTTGCCGGCGTGGGTCTTTTACCGGTTCACAATGTACGTCTCACGCAGTGCCACCCTGGGGAACATCGCGCTTGGACTGGACGTGATCAAAGCCGACGGAAGTTTTCTGACCGGCGATTTTTCCACCTCCCTGGTCCGGGCCCTGGCCAGCTTGCTTTCTTTGCTGCCCTTCGGGCTCGGTTTTGTCTGGATCCTTATCGATCCGGAGAAGAACGCGTGGCACGACCGCATCAGCCGGACGTTCGTCGTGCAAATACAGTTGCCCCCAAAGCCGCGGACGCCCCGGCTTCCGGTGCAGGCACGGGCGGGTAACGCGTATCCGGCAGCAGGCAACGGGTAATCGAATCGACCCCGGTCGTTACGCCCTGAGGCGCCGGCGAACAAACAAAAACAGACTTAACCGCGTCCCGGGAAGGCCGAAATCAAAAGACAAACGTACTTAACCACTAATATACCATTGCCAAGTTGCATTCCGAAAGCGCGGCGGGCTGCAAGCCTGGCGCCCCTCCCTAATCCACATTCGCCCGGCTTTGCTTCTCTCATTGACCGCGCCCATGCAGGGCGATAGGAAACTGGCGCATCACTGTTGAATCTGCCCGACGTGCTCTGGACACCGAAAAGCGTTAACTGGCCTGCAGTCGAAGGCTCCCCCACCGTACTTGGCGTTTCGTACATTCCGGAGCAAAGGGCGTTGAACTTTGCGCTCTATTCCCGTTACGCCCAAAGGGTCACTTTGCTGCTTTACGGCGCGGATGATTTTGTGACGCCGCTGCGCGAGATCTGGCTGGTTCCGCTCGTGCACAAGACCAAACGGGTGTGGCACTACCGGGTGCCCGAAGATGAGCTCCAGGACGCGGTGTACTACGCCTACCGCGTCGATGGGCCTTCTCCCCAGGAGCCGTACTGCTGGCATAGCTTCGATCCCGAGAAAATTTTACACGACCCGTACGCGAAACGCATTTTCTTTCCGCCCGACTTCAGCCGTGAGGCGGCCAGGCAGAAGGGCAGCAACGCCGGACGCGCCCCGCTCGGGTTGATTCGCGCCCAGGATGAACCGTTTCAGTGGTCTCGGGGTCCCCGTCCACGGCGCTATTCGGATGCCGTGATCTATGAAATGCACGTGCGCGGCTTTACGGCGAGCCCGACCAGCGGCGTCGTGGCGCCGAAGGCCGGGACGTTTGCCGGGGTAACGGAGAAAATCCCGTTCCTCAAGGAACTGGGCGTTACCATCGTGGAGCTCATGCCGGTCTACCAATTCGACCCGCAGGAGAACAACTACTGGGGATACATGCCGCTCAACTTTTTCGCCCCTCACCTGGGATACGCGGCGGACCAGCAGCAGCCCCTGAGAGAGTTCAAGCAAATGGTCGACGCGCTGCATCAGGCCGGCATCGAGGTCATCCTGGACGTCGTCTATAATCACACGGCGGAAGGGGATCACAACGGCCCGGTTTATTCGTTTAAAGGCATCGATAACGCGAGCTTTTACCTGATGACCGATGAGCGGGCGCAACCGTACGCAAACTTTTCCGGGACAGGCAACACGCTCAACGTGAGCGACCCTTGCATTACGAGCCTGATTCTTGACAGCCTGCGGTACTGGGTCACGGAAATGCACGTGGACGGTTTCCGGTTTGACCTTGCGTCCATTCTGACCCGGCGGCCGGACGGTTCGATCGTGGATGACCCGGCGATCCTGGTCGCCATGCGCACCGATCCGATCCTGAGCCAGGTCCGAATGATTGCCGAACCGTGGGATGCCGGGGGCGCCTACCAGCTCGGCACGGCTTTTCCCGGCATGTTCTGGCACCAGTGGAACGGCAAATTCCGCGATGACCTGCGGCGGTTCGTGCGCGGCGATCCCGGCATGGTGCCGAGCGTCATGCAGCGGCTCTACGGCAGTGACGACCTGTTTCCTGACCGGATCGAAGAATCGCGCCGGCCATTCTACAGCATCAATTACGTCACCTCCCACGACGGTTTCACGTTGTATGACCTGGTTTCCTACAACGAACGCCATAACGAGGCCAACGGGCACGACAACACGGACGGTCCGTCGGATAATTACAGCTGGAACTGCGGGGGCGAAGGCGACGAGGTGTCCCCGGAAGTCTTCAAGTTGCGCCTGCAACAGGCCAAAAACCTGTTTTGCCTGCTCATGCTATCCAACGGTCTGCCCATGTTTATGGCCGGGGACGAATTCCTGCACACGCAGCAGGGCAACAACAACCCTTATAACCAGGACAACGAGATCAGCTGGTTGAACTGGAATCGCCTGCGCAAACACGCCGATTTTTTCCGCTTCTGCAAAGGTATGATCGCCTTTCGCAAGGCGCACCCGACGCTTTCGCGGAGCCGGTTCTGGCGGGAGGATGTCCGGTGGCGCGGGGTCGGCAACGCCGTCGATCTGTCGTTTCCGTCCCGATCGCTGGCGTTCTACCTGCAGGGTGGTGAATACGACGACGTTGACCTCTACGTGATGATCAACGCGTACACCGAACCCCTCACCTTCACGATCTGCGACGGTTTCTATAAACCTTGGTTCCGGGTCATCGACACCAGCCGGCCGTCACCGTTCGACATCCTGGAACCCGGCCACGAAAAGCAGGTCGCCGGTTCGCAGTACATTGTACCGGCGCATTCGGTCACGGTCCTGGCGCAGTGAGGCAGGCAGGGCCTGGGGGCGGCCGCGAGGGCACCTTCAAACGTCGCGCCGGACGGGTGGTGCGCTGCGGTCTGAGCCGGCTGATCTGCCGTGGTGACGCCGCCTCGTTCATTCAGGTCGGGCCGGTCAACATTAACTCTTCACACCGGAGCGGTGAACTCATAATTGATAATCGCAGCATTACGGAAGAGATATCGCTATGAGTCAACAAGCTGAACTCTCTTGGGACGGACACCAAGCCAAGCTCCCCCTGGTCGAAGGCACTCTCGGTGAGAAAGCCATCGATGTCAGTAAGCTTCGTGATCAAACCGGTCTGATCACCCTCGATGTCGGTTACGGGAACACCGGGTCCTGTCTGAGCGCCATCACGTTCATCGACGGAGATCAGGGAATCCTTCGTTACCGGGGGTTCCCGATCGAAGAACTGGCCGAACACTCGACGTTCATCGAGACCGCTTACCTCCTTATTTACGGGAAGCTGCCGACCGATTCCGGGCTGAAGTGCTTCTCCGATCTGCTTACCAAGCATGAACTGATCCACGAGGACATGAAGTTTCATTTTGAGGGGTACCCGCCCAACGCTCACCCGATGGCGATCCTCTCCTCAATGATCAACGCCGCCGGCTGCTACAACCCGCAGCTGCTCGCCCCCCAGGAGACCAAGGATTTTGACGATGAAACGGCGTTCCTCATTTCTCAAGTTCGTACGATTGCGGCGTTTGCTTACCGCAAGTCGCGCGGGCTGCCCTTCATTTATCCTGATCCGAAGCTCAAATATTCGGCAAATTTTCTGCACATGATGTTCTCCGAGCCGAACGCCGACTACGACCTGAAACCTGAAGTCGTGCGTGCGCTGGACCTGATTTTCCTGCTCCACGCCGACCATGAGCAGAATTGTTCAACGTCCACGGTACGAATGGTCGCGTCCAGCAAGGCCAACCTCTTCGCCAGCGCGGCCTCCGGCGTTTGTGCCCTCTGGGGACCGCTCCACGGCGGCGCAAACCAGGCGGTGATCGAAATGCTCGAACAAATCCGCCGCGAAGGCGATGACGGCTCCCGCTTCCTGCAAGCGGCCAAGGATAAAAAGAGCGGGCGCCGCCTGATGGGTTTCGGGCATCGCGTTTACAAGAACTACGATCCGCGGGCCAAGATCATCAAAAAACAGTGCGACGACTTGCTTGCCGCGCTGAAGATCGATGACCCGCTGCTGGATATCGCGCGGCAACTGGAGCAGACCGCCCTGCATGATTCGTATTTCATCGAGCGTAAACTCTATCCGAACGTCGATTTCTACAGCGGCATCATGATGCGTGCCCTCGGAATCCCGGTGGAGATGTTCACGGTGCTCTTTGCCATTGGCCGTATGCCGGGCTGGATCGCAAACTATCGCGAGGTCAGTGAGAGCCAGGGCGGACGCATCTGCCGTCCCCGGCAGATTTATACCGGCACACCACTTACCCACTACGTGCCCGTCGACCAGCGCAAAGACGGGTAAGCCGTCTGAAGGCCGGCCCGCCGGGGATGGCCGGCAAGCTATCCCCGGCAGCGGATTGGCAGTTTCCCGCTTCCTTCCCCACCCGCTTGCCCGACGATAATCTGAGGCGCCGGGGTGCCGTTACCCCGGCAGAAGGGATGATGACGATGAAGCCAGGCTTTTGCGGGCCTGTTCGATGGCGGCTTTACGCGTCGGGAAACCTCGCACAGGGTCGCGGCCCAGTAGCCAAAAACACCAACCGCCGGCGTGCATTCCGCTCAGGCGCCCCTTGAAGATATAAACCGTCCGGCCACAGATGCGATACTGCTGTGGCGAACGAGCTTCGTGCTTCATGGCATCACGCCGACGGTTAACGCATTAAGTCTCCACCTGCAGCAGGTATTTCTCCTGCAAGAGGGTACAAAAGACTTCCGTGCGACGGTATTGATGAGGCGTTCACGCGCGATTGTCAAAGCCTGTGTGAAAAAGGGGACGCATTTTTGATAATTTCCTTCCCTAAGCGGCACGCGGCGTGGAGTTCGGAGTTCGGAGCGGCAGAGAATGCCACAAATAAAGAGGCGCCGGGCGGCATGGCTTTCCGCCGTGTTCGCCGTGGCCCGCCGTGTTCGCCGTGTGAACTCTTACGTTGTGCCCGCCTTTTCGCCGTGCCCGCCGCGTGACCGTGTGAACTCTTACGTCGTGCCCGCCACCCCTGCCGTGTGACCGTAATCTGTGGAATCTGTGTAATCTGTGGATGTTTCCTCTTTTCTGCGTCCTTCTGCGTGTTCTGCGGATGATTCTGTCTTCCGGCACAGCCGGGCTCAGCGGTCTATGCGAACTTTCGCCCAGTGCGTAAAAAGGCAGCTATTTTCGACATTGACGGCACCCTGGTGGATTCGGTCGACATTCACGCGGAAGTCTGGCAACGGGTCCTCGCCAAGTTTGGCAAGAAGGTAAGTTTCACGGACGTCCGGAGCCAGATCGGTAAAGGTTCCGACACCCTGCTTCCCGAATTTTTGACCAAGGAAGAGCTGGAGCAAAAGGGAAAGGCGATTTCCGAGGACCGGGCAGAGCTATTCAAACGTGAGTACCTCAGCCGGGTACGGCCTTTTCCAAAGGTGCCGGATCTGCTGCGCCGGATTCGCCGTGAAGGGATCCGCATCGCCTTGGCCTCATCGAGCAAGGCGAACGAGGTGGCGCATTACAAAAAGCTCTGCGGCCTCGAGGACTTGGTGGATGCGGAGACGTCCGCCGACGAAGCGCAAAAATCGAAACCGCACCCGGACATTTTCGAAGCGGCGCTGGGGAAGCTGCCGGGCGTGGCGCCCGGTGAAGCGCTTACGGTTGGAGACACGCCGTACGACGCGGAAGCGGCGGCCAAAAGCGGGATTCAGACGATAGGCCTGCTCAGCGGCGGGTTTCCGGAAGAGGATATCCGTAAGGCAGGTGCGATCGCGATTTACCGCGACTGCGCCGATCTGCTGGAGCACTTTGAGTCCTCGCCGTTCATGGCTGAGTAAGGACAGGGACCCCCCGGGCCGGTTCAGGAACCGCGCCCGGCTGGAACCGGCCACGCTCCGGGATCATAAAAGCTATCGCTTATACTTCCTGGATGGCTTCCGCCAGTTCATCCCATTGTGCGGTGAGTTGTTTTAGGGTGCCGGTCACCTGCGCAAGTTCCAGCGCCGCCCGGCCAGCATCGGCTGCCTGGAGACGGTCGATAAGCGATTTCTGCCGGTCCTCCAACTCCAGGATTTCGGCTTCCACCCGGCTCAATTGTTCCTCCAGCGCCTTACGCCGACGGGAACGCTCCTGGCGCGCCTCGGCTTCCTGACGGCGGCGCTCCTTCTCACTCGTGCGCGCCCCGCGCGAAACCGGAAGTTCAACCGGATCCGGTTCGCCACGGGCGCTCTCGGCATCCGCCCGTTCCGCCGCGAGGCGATCCTGGAAGTATTCGTAACCGCCCGGGTAAAAGCGGACTCGCTCTCCATCGAGGTAAAGGACGGAGGTCGCCAGTTGTTGGGTCAGGTAAAGGTCATGGCTCACGAAGACCATCGTACCGTCGTACTGCCGCAACGCGGCCACCAACGCCTCGACGCTCTGGATGTCCAGATGGGTGGTGGGTTCGTCCAACAACAAGAAATTGGGTGGATCGAGAAGCAATTTCACCAGAGCCAGACGGCTCTTTTCACCGCCGCTGAGCGCTGAGACCGGTTTGAATGCATCTTCTCCCTGGAAAAGGAATGCGCCCAGCACATTTCGTGCGGCCGCCTCAGCAGGCGAACGCGACAGATCAAGCGCCTCCTCCAGGACAATGCGGTCAGGATGAAACATCTCCATCCGTTGTTGGGAGAAATAGCTCAGCTCGACGTTATGCCCCACCTTCCGCTCGCCGCTGCTCAGCGGCAGCGAACCCGCCATCAGTTTGAGCAGGGTGGATTTGCCGGTGCCGTTCCGGCCCAGCAACGCCAATCGCTGGCCACGGGGGATTTCCAGCGTCAGATCCCGGAAGAGCACCCGATCGCCATAGTTGAAGCCGGCGCGATTCAGGCGCAGCACTTCCGCGCCGCTGCGGCGCGGTTGCGGGAATTGGAAAGCGATCCCGGCCGCCTGAGCCTCCGGTGCGTCAAGGGTCCGAATCTTTTCAATCTGTTTTAACTTGCTCTGCGCTTGGGACGCCTTACTCGCCTTGGCCCGGAATCGGTCCACGAATGTCTGGAGCCGCTCCACTTCGCGTTCCTGGTTGCGATAGGCGGCCGCGAGTTGCTCCCGGCGCGCCGTCTTCTGGCCCAGATAGGCGTCGTAATCGCCTTTGTACTGGGTCAAAGTCCCGCGTTCCAACTCGATGATCCGCGTCACCAAACGATTCAGAAAGGTCCGGTCGTGCGAAATGATCAGCAACGCGCTCCGGCTGCTTTGCAGGTACTGCGTAAGCCAGGTAACCGAGTCGAAGTCAAGGTGGTTGGTAGGCTCATCAAGAAGCAGCAGATCCGGTTCACTGACCAGTAGACGGGCCAGGTGAGCCCGCATGACCCAGCCGCCGCTCAACTCGCGTGCCTCACGCCCGAAGTCGGTTTGCTGAAACCCCAGGCCGCGCAGGATGCGTTTGGCTTCCGCCTCCCGGGCCGGATCATCAATCAGGTCTTCCGCTTCCGGGGTTCCCGAAGCGTGTAAGGCATCCCTGCCCGCACCGGACAAAGCCATCTCCAGAACGGTTTCGGCAGATGCAGGCGCACTTTCCTGCGGGAGATAGCCGAGGGTGGCGCCGCGGTCGCGAGTCACCTCACCGGCATCGGCTTCCTCCAACCCCCCGATAATCTCGAGCAGGGTTGATTTGCCCGCCCCGTTCGGACCAACCAATCCGATCCGGTCACCAGGATTAACCTGGAAGGAAATCGCCTGGAACAGGGCATCGCCCCCGAACGCCTTGCTTAAACCCGTTACCGTCAACATTTAAAATGCCAGAAGCCGAAAAACGCCGCGAATGCCACAAATGAAAAGGAAGTGGCGGCATCTTACGCCAGTTTCGACGTCTGTGCCTCTCTAGTACGGTCACACCGCAGAAAAGGAACTCATCCCCGCCGTGTGACCGCGTGAGCGAACGTCGAACCGCCTTTGGCACCTGTTACGATTTACCCTCTACTCCTTCGTGGCCTTGAGGTGTTCCTGAAATTTTTTCACCTTCGGAGCGACCACCAGCCGGCAGTACCCCTGGTTGGGATTTTTGGCGAAATAGTCCTGGTGATAGTCTTCCGCCGCGTAAAAGGCTCGCAACGGAACGATCTCGGTCACGATCGGGTCCGGCCAATCCTTCTGGGCTTCGGCTTTCATCCGTTCGGCGATGGCTTTCTGCCCGTCATCCGCATAAAGGATGATCGACCGGTACTGGGCGCCTTCATCCGCCCCCTGACGGTTCAACGTCGTGGGATCGTGCGCGTGGAAAAACTTTTCCAGCAACGCCTGATACGAAACGACGGAGGGATCGAATTCAACCTGGATCACCTCGGCGTGACCGGTTTGCTCGCTGCAAACCTGTCCATAGGTGGGATTGGCGGTGTGGCCGCCAGCGTAGCCGCTGGTAACCTTTTTCACCCCATTGACCAGCTTGAATTGTGCGTCCAAGCACCAAAAGCAGCCGCCGCCAAAAACGGCCGTCTCCGTTTTCTGAGGTTTCTGGGATGTAGTCATATCGGCAAAACAAACTGCTGCCGGACCAAACAGGCAAACGATAAGCAGCAGGCGAAGGGATGCGCGCATCGAAGTTCGTTATTTGAAAAGCTTCTCGTACTCGCCGTACCCCTCCTCAGCGAGCTTTTCCCGGGGAATGAACCGCAACGACGCTGAATTTACGCAGTACCGCAAGCCCGTCGGCTCGGGTCCATCGTCGAACAGGTGACCGAGGTGGGAATCACTACCGGCGCCCCGGACCTCAGTCCTGATCATGCCGTGAGAAATATCCCTCTTTTCGGTCACGGCTTCTTCCTTGAGGGGGCGAATAAAACTCGGCCACCCGGTGCCTGAATCGAATTTGTCGGTCGAGCTGAAAAGCGGTTCACCCGAAATTACGTCGACGTAGATCCCTTCAGCGTGGTTATTCCAATACTCGTTACGAAAGGGCGGCTCAGTGCCGTTCTGGCACGTAACGCGGTACTGCTCAGGTGTAAGCTTTTGTTTGAGTTCTTGATCGGACGCTTTGTTCATATCGGAAAGTCTGGGTAAAGCGATCTGGCCGGCAACCGTTGCCATCCCGGCTGGGCAATCAATCTGACGCCAAGCCGGCCAAAAAGCGAATTTTCTAGGATGCGAATCCTGCCGTATGAGATAGCGCCGGCCGCAAATATTCCCGGGATCACATTTCGGACGGCTTGACGCCGGATTGTCTGCTGACAAAGACGCCGGCGTTGTTCTAAATTTGTCAGATGCGAATTCTCCCTGGACTTCTCGCCCTGGTTACGACCGTCTCAGCCCTGGCGGCACCTGCAACGACTGAACCGCCGACGTTTCATGTCCGGTCTCAGGGCGGCGACCGAGTGTATCACTTTGAAATTCCGGCCGGCCGGAGCAGTACCGGCCAGCCGATCTCGCAGCAGCAGGCCATGCTGGCGGCGCTCCAATGGGCAAAAGGGTTCTACAGCGCTACCAACGTGAAGGTAACCTCGATCCAGTATCAAAACGGGCCGAACCCATATTACCTGGCTGAATTGACCGGCGATACGGGAGGCTCCTCTCAGATCCTGTACGCGGCGGTGTTGCCGGACGGCAAAATCGCCCGTCCTGTTGCAGGCCCGGCCCCGAGCGAAAGGAACGTGGGCGGACCGGCAAAGAAAAAGGGTCATAAAGTGGACCAGCACAATGCCTGAGGACTCCACCTGCCGGACTCCGCAGGCTGCCATCCCAAAAGGTCCTTTCCGATCGAGAATCGGTTAAACGACGGCGGCCGGCCCTCCAGGGCCGGCCGCGGTTTTCTGTTCAGTTCTGATGGGGTTGCGGCCGCAGATCAGGGGCACGCCTACATCTTGGAAGCTTTCTCGCCGTGGCTGAGCTGTTGGGCCATGTCGAGGTGATGCTTCACGATGGGCTCAACGGTTGCGACAAATTCCTTCAGTTTCGCGTCCTGGACTTTGCCGGACGCACTCTGAAACGCCTGGAGAGTACTTTGATGGTCAGCAACCATCGTCTGCATATACGCCTTGTCGAAGGCTTTGCCTGACTTGCCTTCCAACGTCCGGTACTTCGCATCGTTCGCCGGACCCGGGTTTTCAGGTATCGCCACGTTGTGGCGCGCTGCGATCGGCTTCAAAAGGGAGGTCGACTTGGTATGGTCGGTGACCATCATCTCCGCAAACTGCTTGATCTGCGGATCGTTGCTCTTCTGCAGAGCCAACTTAGAGAGTGTAATTTCCGTCTCATCGCTCTTCGCCGCCTTGAGCACGAACTTCTGCTCTTCCCCCGTCAGACCTTGTGCAGCTAGACCGAGCGCAGCAAAACAGATGGTAAGGGCCGTTGTTAAGATTGTCTTTTTCATACCTGATTGGGTTATTTCTTAAATTAGATCGCAATCTTTTACGGCACGGTTCCTCGCCGTGATCATTGCTGATGCTCAACTAGGGAACGGCCCTGAAAATTTTTTTTGCAGCCCGGGTACGCAGCGCCGGGATGTGGGCCTAGCGCGAAACTGGGAAAAGCAACCAAGGACTTACCTATGCCTCGAGGTGCCAGTCCCAAGCGAGAACGGGAGTATAACGAGCTTAAGGAAAAATTTCACGAGGAGGGCCGCTACGAGGGTCGCGAGGAGGAAGTGGCCGCTCGCATCGTCAACAAGCAACGCGCTGAGAAGGGCGAGACGAAACAGCAAACCGCCGATAAGACAAAGGCGAAGAGCGGCTCGCCCCCAAGTGCCAAAAGCGGGTCGGCTTCTTCCAAAAAGCCGGGAACGCGAAAAAAATCGGCCTGAGCCGCCTTGCTGCGGCTATGTCCCTTAGGCTTAATCGCCGGTCTGCATGCTCCGCCTGGCATCAGCCAGAACCGCGCCCGGCCGGAGCCTGCTTTTATCCTGTTTTGGGTGGCACCGGCTCGCTTTGCGAAGCCCTCTCCGGGTTGCCGCTCTCGAGCGGCCTCAACAGCCCATTTGCCGTATTTGGTGAGAAAACGGGCGTGATGTTCAGCCAGGATCTGCTGGACCTTTTCAACCTCTGCGTCACTCTCGGTCACCACCGCCAGCACCGTCCGGCCTCGCTCGAGTTCCTGCTTGTACTGCTGCATGTACGGGTTGTCCTGGTCTCCAAAATCCAGGCCGAAGTGGCTTAACTTTGCCCAGAAGCCTTCCTCCCCGGTCGCATCCGCGAGTTTCCCGGCATCCGCGGCTCCCTGCAGCAAACCTACTTTTTCGGGTCCGAAGCCCCCCTCGTTGAGGTGCGAAGCGGCATGGCCGGCATCAGGTGATTTATCAAACACCGCATACACCTGATTCTGCGGATGACCTAACGAACGTTGGCCTTCAAAATTCCTGGCGTTTTCCATCGTCACTTCCGGGTCGTTTTCCGGGGGGAACGGCAACAACCGCCGGATGGAGCCGTCTCGGCCACATCGCAACGCGTCCGCAAATGGTGACGGGAACGGTTTTACGGCTAAGCCCTGGAGCGTTGGCACCGTTTCGGAGCGCCCGTCGCGGGCTCATTTTTCGGGCAGAACGCAAAATCCAGTACCTGCGAATCCCGCGAAGTTCATGAGGTGTCCTCGACAGAGACACCACAAACCACTCGCGCCGGTCATCCCGTTCTGGACCGACAACTTGCGATGCAAGTGTAACCGCGCGAGATGGTCGGGGGACCGTCCCGCTCCAGCGGGTCGGCCCCTCGCACCCCCCGGGTAAGAATGCCACAAATCAAGAGCTCACACGGTCACACCACGGGCACGGCGGGTATGGCGGGCACAACGTAAGAGTTCACACGGCGACCACGGCGGGAAGATAGAATCATCCGCAGAACACGCAGAAGGACGCAGAAAAGAGGAAACCTCCACAGATTACACAGATTGACACAGATTAAGGACCCGTGGGGCGAAGCCGCTCCGAACTTCGAACTTTACCCGACACCCGACACCCGACACTCACTGTCATTTCTGGCATTTTCTGCAGGTCCGCGGCGGTGCGTTCGATCACGTCCCGCCATTCTCCGGCCACTGTTTGGCGATAGAGGCGCATCGTCGGGTACCACGGGCTGTCGTCCCGATCCCGGAACCAACGCCAATCGGCTTCTGCATGCAGCAAGGTCCAGACTGGTTTTGCCGAAGCGCCTGCCAAATGGGCCACCATCGAATCGATGGTGATCACCAGGTCGAGTTCGGCCACAAGGGAACCGGTCGCGGAGACGTCCATGGTTTCATCCCCGAGGTTCTCAAACCTGAATCCGGCTTGAGCGATTTGTGCAAGGGCCGGGCCACGCTGCAGCTGCCAGAAGCGGATTCCCGGCACATTCTGCAGGGGCGCCAACGCGGCCAGGGGCACGTGGCGGCGGGCGTCGTAATCGCCTCCGGCCCAGCACAAGCCGACATTTCGATGCCCGTCGTTCGGCACCCGGCCGGCCGGTTCTGTCCAGAGGTAAGGTACGGTCTGCGGGATCGACGCCAGGGTGGTCCGCAGGGCATACGGCAACTCCGTGGATTCGATCTGGACAAACTCCGGGCCGATCCGTCGCCCTTCGTCGATCACGACAAGCTCATCAATTCCCGGCACCTTCGCGAACAGCCGGTGCAATTCGTCCGGGGCCTCAACGATCAGCCGGGTGCAGCGCGCACGCACGGGGGCCGCGTAGCGGATGTAATGGATTGCGTCGCCCAGCCCGCGCCAGCATTTAAGCCAGACGTCTGCGCCTGAGAGCGGGCGCCCGTCCCAGATCGGGCGGAAAAACCGGGGCAGGTGCGACAGGTCGACGCGGGCATGCAGGAGGCGGTCACTTTGCCGCCAGGCTTGCTCGAGGTCCCCGGCCATGGCATGCTGCCACCAGAGACGGCCGACTTCCTCCTGGAGTGCCTGATGGTCCATGCGGATGAGAGGCGACATACTTAACCGAGTCAGAACGTCAAGGTTCCGCGTCGCCAATGGGACGGCCACCTGATAAATCGGACAGAGATTATCCCTACCGTCTCGCCGGATGAACCTCGCGATCTTGTCGTGCTTGTACCCGCAGTTGCCAGTCCCATGCACGTTTCGATTTTCGGCCTCACGATCTCGTCTTCCTGGGGAAACGGGCACGCTACGCTCTGGCGGGGTCTCTGCCGCGGTTTGGCGGAGCGCGGACATCAGGTTACTTTCTTTGAACGTGACGTACCGTACTACGCGCAGCACCGTGATCTGCAGCACTGGCCCGATGGAGAACTTCAGCTTTACCCATCCTGGGAACAGCTTGTTCCAATAGCGCGGGAGCGCCTGGCGCGTTCCGGCGCGGTTATCATCACTTCGTTCTGTCCTGACGCCAATCCGGCCCTGGAATTGGCGGAGACGTACCCCGGCCTAAAGAAGGCGTTTTACGACATGGATACGCCGGTTACGCTGCAAAGCCTGGCCGAAGGTAAAGAGGTGGCTTACCTGCCGCCGGACGGTCTTCGTCGGTATGATACGGTGCTGAGTTTCACGGGGGGCCCGGTCCTCAACGCGCTGGTTGAGCGCCTGAGGGCGCGCGACGTTCACGTCCTTTTCGGCCACGCTGACCCCGAGGTGCATCGTCCGGTAGCCCTCAACGCCGCCTACCGTTCGGACCTGTCTTACCTGGGTACGTTTGCCGCCGACCGCCAGCCCGCCTTGGAGCGTCTCTTTGTGGCGCCGGCGAAACAATGCGTCGAAAAGAAATTCCTGCTGGCCGGCTCGCTCTACCCGGCTACGTTTCCCTGGACACCGAACATTTATTTTATTCCCCACCTCGCGCCGCCGGATCACCCGGCGTTTTTCAGCTCTTCGGCGCTTACTCTGAACGTGACCCGCCGCGCCATGGCGGAAAACGGCTATTGCCCACCAGGCAGGCTGTTCGAGGCGGCCGCGTGCGGGGCGCCGATCCTGTCCGACGTGTGGGATGGGCTGGAACGATTCTTCCTGCCGGGTAAAGAGATCCTTCTGGCCGAGACGACCGAGGATGTGCTTGCCGTCCTGAGCCTTCCACCGGCAAGCTTGCAACAAATCGGCGAAGCCGGCCGCCTGCGGGTGCTCAAGGAGCACACCTCGCAGGCCCGGGCCCGCGATTTGGAACAGATCCTTTTCGCATAAGATAGAACACGGACCTATGTGGGGCATCATTCCAGCTGCAGGCGAAGGTAAACGCATCCAGCCATTGGCTTTTTCCAAAGAGTTACTGCCGGTCGGCGCCACGTTAGCTGCCTCGTCACGTAATGCGCCCCGTGCGGTCAGCGACTTCATTGTCGAACGCATGGCGTGCGGGGGCGTTCACACCATCTCGTTTGTGATTTCCCCTTACAAAACCGATATTCTCCGTTACCACGGCGCGGGCCGGGACAACGTGCGTTACGTCTATCACGTGCAAGGGACGCCTAACGGGTTATGCGACGCAGTCTTCTGCCCCGCACCACTGATCCCGGCAGCCGAAACGGTACTCATCGGATTACCCGATACCGTTTGGTTCCCGATGGATGGTTATCGCCAGCTTCCTGACGGCACGCTCTCCTTTCTGCTTTTCCCGGTGCAGTCGCCGTGGAATTTCGACGTGGTTAATACCGCTGAGAACGACGAAGTGCAAAGCATTCAGGTGAAAGATCCGCAAGCGCGTAATCCATGGATCTGGGGGGCGATCAAAATGCCGGGGCACGTCTACCACGCGCTGCACCAGTTGTGGGAGCGGCGCCGGCGCATGGATGAGTACCTTGGCACGCTGGTCAATGAATGGCTGGCCCAGGGTGAGAAGGCGGTTGGAATCCGGGCCGGGACGCAATATCTCGACGTGGGGACGATCGAAGGTTTTCACCAGGCATGCGGCCTGTTGGGCGCTAACCATCAACCCTCGCCCGCGTCGACGGTGACCCAAGGCCCTGAATTGACGGAGCATGCACCGAGGTAGGATTGTATCCTCAGACGCCCGCCTGTCGGTGCTGAACGTGGCGTTCCCGTTCGCGCCCGCCGGCCCGGACGCTGTCGGGGGTGCCGAACAGATCCTCAGCCGCCTCGATCACGCCCTGGTCGAGACCGGTCACCACTCTTTGGTGCTTGCGGCGGATGGATCCCGCGCCCAAGGCATGCTCACCGAGGTATCGCACCCAAAGGGGTTGATTGATGACTCCGTTCGCGTTGCCCACTACCGGCGGTACGCCGGGGTTCTCAATGCACTCATCGAACGGCACCGGCCACAGGTGGTTCATCTCCACGGGGTTGATTTTGATCGTTACCTGCCTGAGCCCGGTGTTCCGGTGCTGGTGACCCTGCACCTGCCGTACACGTTCTACCACGTCGATTTCAATGCTGTCAGCCGGCCGTGCACGTACCTGCACTGCGTGTCCGAAACGCAGCGCGCCACGTTTCCGCCATTACCAAATCTGCTGCCCACCATCGAAAACGGGGTGCCGTTGACTATCACAACGCCCTGCCGCAACCGCGATGCTTACGCCGTCTGCCTTAGCCGGATTGCCCCGGAGAAAAACGTGCACGCCGCTCTGGATGCCGCCAAATCCGCGGGCGTCCCGCTTTTTCTCGGCGGCGAGGTTTACTCCTACCGCGAACATCAAAGGTACTATGAGGAGGAGGTGGCGCCGCGCCTGGATGAATACCGGAGGTTTCTCGGTCCGCTGGACGAAAAGTCCAAGTTTTCCCTGCTGCGGCGTGCCCGCTGCCTGCTTCAGCCAAGCCTGGCGGCCGAAACGAGTTCCCTGGTCGCCATGGAAGCGTTGGCCAGCGGAACGCCCGTGATCGCCTATCCTTCAGGTGCGTTGCCAACCTTGATCGAGCACGGACGCACGGGTTTCCTCGTCCATGACGTTCAGGAAATGGCCGAAGCCATCGGCCGGGTCAGCCGTATCGATCCGGCTGACTGTCTGTCCGCAGCCGCAACCCGTTTCGACCTCGCTCGCATGCTTCAGCGCTACTTCGATACCTACGCGGACCTGGCAAACGGCCGGGTCCGGATTCATGCCCCGTCTGCCTCTTCCTTTGAGGGATGATCCCCGCGAACCGGCACCGGGTAGAAATTCTCGACCAGATTGCCCCCTTGGAGGACCTGGTCGAGCCATGGACCGAGCTGTGGAGTTGCGCCCGGTTTGCAACGCCGTTCCAGCACCCGGCCTGGATCCTGGCGTTCTACCGGGAGTTGGCCATCCCGGAACCTCGGATCCTGGCGGCCTGGCAGGGTCCGCGACTCAAGGTGCTGGCGCCGTTTTATCTGTGGAGAACCGCAGACGGTCCGGCGAGCCTCATCCTGGCCGGAAACGGCGTGTCGGATTACCTGGACGCGCTCGTTCGGCCGGGCGCGGAACCGTGCGCCGCTGAAGCGATCCGCGTTTTCATGGCCCGATCCGGCTCGGAATGGACGACGGCTGATTTCCGTGACCTTGATCCTCAAGCCTCTCTGTGCCTTCTGCCCTGGCCGGGAGCGGTTTCAGACGCGAAATTGCCCGAGGAAGGTTGTCCGCGCCTGGCGTTAGGGTCGAGACGCCTCGATGACGCGCTCGCGACGGCCTCCAAACGGCTCCGTCGCGACCTTGAGCGCGCACGACGCAAACTGGACGACGAAGGACTGCTCGAGGTTTCCGTAGCCGGCCCTGACACGCTGATTTCGGATTACGCGGAGTTAGTCGCGCTTCACACTGCGAGATGGCAAACCGCGGGAGGGCCCGGCATTTTCGGGGCCGATTATCACCGGCGTTTTTTTCGGGCCGCTTTCGCCGGACTGATGCGCGCGGGCCTCCTCCGTCTTTTCGTGATCCGGTTGAATGGCGAACCGATCGCGGCTACCTGCGGCTTCCTGCACCACGGGCACTATTACCATTTCATCGCCGGTTATGACCCGCGCTGGTCTCACCTGAGCCTGGGCAGTTTTGCCGTGTACGTCGCGTTGCGAGCCGCGGTAAACGAAGGGGCCGCGTGCTTCGACTTCTTAAGGGGCAAAGAAGCCTACAAATACCGTTGGGGCGCACGCGATCACCAGACGTACCGGAGACAGTTACGAGTGGCGGGTAACGGGTAACGGGTGTCGAGTGCCGGGTGTCGCGTGTCGGGTAAAGTTCGGAGCGGGAGGGAATGCCACAAATAAAGAGGCGCCGATGCCGTCCTGCGGTGTCCCTTTAATCTGTGTCAATCTGTGGATGTTTTCTCTTTTCTGCGTTCTCTGCGTGTTCTGCGGATGATTCTGTCTTTCGGCCGTGGTCGCCGTGGCTCGCCGTGTGAACTCTTACGTTGTGCCCGCCGTGTGACCTTAATCGGCGTCAATCTGCGGATGATTACCTTTGAGGTGTTGGCTCACCAGCGTCAGGTCCTCGACCAGACGCGCGAATTCGGCTTCCTTTAGCCGTGGATCCGGCACGCGGAGGATTGCCGAGGGGTGAATGGTGACCAGGTTCTGCGGGGCGTAATCGCTCTCGAAGAGCCGTCCTCGGTGGGTTGAAACCTTTACCTTGGAGCCGAAGAGCGAACCTGCGGCGGTGGCCCCCAGGCAGACCAGGACGTCCGGTTTGATCAGCTTGATTTCCGTCAACAGCCAGGGCTGGCAGGCCGCAATTTCCTTCGCATTCGGTTTTTTGTGCAAGCGCCGTTTACCGAGCGGTTCCCATTTAAAATGTTTAACTGCATTCGTTACGTAGGTTAACGAGCGGTCGATTTTCGCTTGCGCGAGCGCTTCATCGAGCAGTTTGCCGGCAGGCCCGACAAACGGTTTGCCCTTTACGTCTTCATGATCTCCCGGCTGCTCGCCCACCAGGATCACCCGCGCCGTGACCGGTCCTTCCCCGAAGACGGTCTGGGTGGCCCGCTCCCACAGGTCGCAGTTTCGGCAAGTCCGAGCCGCCGCCCGGAGCTCCTCCAGACTTGACGGCATCTCCGGGTGATCGTCGTCCGTGGCACCAAACAGACCTGACTCACCACTCATCGTGCTATTATACGCCTGACGCGGCAGCGCCGGTCGCCTGGAGCGCAACCTGAAAAGGCCTTCTCGGCGCGTAGCGGGCGACCATTTCCGAGCAGAACGTCGCGAAGGTTTGCAGGTCTTTCGGCGCGCTGGTGTGGTGCGGAACCTCGCCCAGGTGTTCGGGGGTGAAACAGAATGTGATCGTGAGGTTGAAGTCCTGGAGCGCTTCCATCTGCCGGTCGAACCAGTCCAGGGCCTGGGGACGGAATGAATCGGCCCAACTCAGCCCGGTCCGCAGATCCCTGACGCCCAATTCCTTCAGCCGGATAACGGCTTCATCCAGCCGGTGGTCCTGGAAATGGAACCATTGGCAGACACCGAGATCGGGAGTAAACCGCCGGAACAGGTCGTAAGCCGGCTTTTCCGTACCGTCCTCGCGCACCAATCCCATGTAGAAATGGCGGTAATAAGCGGACCCTTCCGACTCACGGTGACGGGTGGTGGCCGGCCATGCTTTCGGCAGGTCGAACAGGCTGTACCAGAAAATCTTCGGCACGCAGCCGCGCAACAGGTTCGCGGTTCGCTCCAGGCCGAACACCTGCACCTCGTCGGCGCCGAAGGTTGAGACCCCCACCTCGGTGACCCAGATGGCCGGATCGATAACCTCCGCGACGGCCTTGATGCGCTCCGGCCATTCGTTGATCTGCCAATGGTTCCAGTCGAGCGGGAAACCGTGTACGCCGAATGCGTCCAGAAGGTCCAGGACGCCCTGGCCCTTTAACCGTAACGCAAACTGAGGATCGATGGGTGAGGTGCCGCCGAGCACCTGGGTCAGGTCCGAATTAACCTCGCGGACGGCCTTCGAAGCAGCCTCGACCATCCTCGAGAACTTAAGCCACTCAGGGTCAACCTCGAAATCCCAATGCGACTTGTTGTTAGGCTCGTTCCAGAAGGTGACTGCTTCGATCATTGTTGAAAAATTCTTGGGTACGGGCTTTGCAGAGAAAGACTTCCGGCTCGGGATGCGCCACCGGCTCGAAACCGGCGCTGCGCAGCATCCCTTCGAGGCAGGCCCGGTTCGGGATCCACCAGTTGGTCCAGTCACCTGCATAGGAATGCTCGACGAAATGGAGGTGCGGGTAGCCCGGCTGATCAAAAATCCCGGTTTGCCAAAAGGTGTAATCCTTTTCCAGCGGCAGCACCTCGGGGGACCCACGCAGCATGGATTGCACCAGCAACACGTCGTGAGCGACGTGCTTGCGGATCAGGTCCAGCGCCAGCAGCGGGTAACGCAGGTGATAAAGCACGCCCAGAAAGAGAACGTAATCGAAAGACTCCCCAAGTTCTCCCACGTCGTAGACGGAGAGCTGTTTGAACTCGACCTCGAGCCCCAGTTGGCCGGCCATGAACTCAGCCTGCCGCAGGTAGCGGTCGTCCGTGTCGATGCCCACCACCCGGCCGGCCCCCCGCTTTTTCATCTCGAAGCTGTAAAAGCCGGCGTTGCAGCCGATGTCCAGCACGGACGCGCCCTCGAGCCGCTCGGGCACCGCGCTTCGGAATCCGTTCCACTTGATGGCGGGATAATCGCCCAGGGGGTGGAGCGGCGCCGTCTGGACTTCGCCTAAATGAAAGTTCTGAAACCAATCCCCAAGGCGCTCGATTTCCTGACGCACCACTTCGGGATCACTCTTAACCGTATCCATCATCTCCTTGTTAAACTTAAACACGCATGAGGTTCACGCCGTCACCGCTGGGCTCGGCCGGGGTGTGCCCCGCCCATTGCTCCCCGGCGATGAATGCTTCAACCAGGTGGCGCGCCTCCTCATCAGAATACTGCACCGGCGGGCTTTTCATGAAGTAGCTGGAAGGCCCGATCTGCGGGCCCGACCAGCCTCGATCCAAAGCCAGCTTCGCGCAGCGAATCGCATCGACGACCACCCCGGCCGAATTGGGCGAATCCCACACTTCAAGCTTGAGCTCGCACATGATCGGCGAACCGCCGAAACCGCTTCCCTCCATGCGGATGTGGCAAAATTTGCGATCTTCCAACCATTCCACGTAATCGCTTGGGCCGACGTGAACGTTGCTTGCGGCCACCGGCCCTTCCATCTGGCTGGTGACGGCCCGGGTCTTGGACACCTTCTTGGAAGCCAGGCGATCGCGCTCCAGCATGTTCATGAAATCGGTGTTGCCGCCGAAATTGAGCTGGTAAGTCCGATCGACGTGCACCCCGCGTTTCTTGAACAGATCCACGAGGAGCCGGTGAAGAATCGTCGCCCCGACCTGGGATTTGATGTCATCACCGATGATTGGTAGTCCGGCCTCGATGAAACGCCTCTTCCATTCCGGCGATGAAGCGATAAACACCGGCATGCAATTGACGAAAGCGCAGCCCGCCTCCAGGCACCGTTCGGCGTACCAGGCAGCCGCCTGCTCGGAGCCGACCGGCAGATAAGACACCAGGACTTCAGTGCCGGTGTCATTGAGAATCCGGCCGACGTCATCGCACGCCTGCGCATCGACCGGGATGATCTCGCGCGGGTACTTGCCCAACCCGTCCAACAGGTTGCCCTGGTGCACCGTAACGCCGAGTCGCGGAACCTCCGCGAAGCGCCTCGTGTTATTGGGCGGGGCAAAGATCGCCTCGCTCAGGTCACGGCGCACTTTGCGCAGGTCAACGTCGAAAGCCGCGGAAAACTCGACGTCGCGGGGCAGGTAACTGCCGAGGTCGGCGTGCATCAGGCCGGGCACGACATCGTCACTGGTGACGCCACGATAATAATGGATGCCCTGCACCAACGCCGAAGCACAGTTGCCAACGCCTACAATAGCAGTTCGAATCGGTTTGCTCATGCCTTCAAGGAATCCTTCCTTTTCAAAGATGATTAAGGATGATGGTTGTTCAGCGTCCGCGCCCCTGGGCTGCACCCCAAAAGCCGCTCCAAAACGATGACGCGTTGCTCGGCGGTGTGGCTGGCTAAAATGCGCGCCCGGGCCCGCGAAGCCATCGCGGTGCGTTCGCCCTCGGGCAGTTCACGCAGAATCCGGATCACGTCATCCATGGAATCAACGATCAACACCTCACGGCCGGGCTCCAGGAACTGGTCGATACCCTGCCACCGGTCGGAGATGATCGGTGTGCCGCACGCTGCGGCTTCGAACAGCCGGGTACTTGGCGAGTAACCGTTCGACGTCATGGCCTGGCGGGTCAGGTTCAGGGTGAACCGTTGCGCCGCATAGAAATCCCGGTGCTGACCCGGTGAGACGTGTTCGAGGTGAAGGACGTTGGGCGGCCAGATGGTGGTTTCCGGGTACATGGGACCGGCCACCACGAACGCTCGGCCCGGGAGTTTCGTCGCAGTGCCGAAAAGCATCGCGTCCAGCTTGGGTTGGCGGTCAGGGCTATAGGTACCAAGGTAGCCCAGTTCCCAGCGGTTCTTGGCCTGCACCGGGTAATGGACCGCCGGATCCACGGTGCACCAGAACGCGACCGGCCTTTTCACCTTAAACCGCTTAGCCAGTTTATCGAGGACGGCACCGCCGGCAAAGGAGAGGTAATAATCAAACGCCGGGATCAATTCCGGAGCAAGGTACTCGTAGTCCTCGTTTTCCAGTTTCGACAGCGTTACCGGCGTGTCCAGGTCGTAGAAGATTCGGCACCCGTTGCTGCCGGTACGGGCAATCCATCGAGCAACCTCAACTCCCTGGGGCACATAGGACCCCTGGATGAGGCAATCGGCCTGGCGGACGTCGTTTTCAAAACGCGTAAACAGGGTATCGAGATCCTGATACAGCTCGATCCTGCCGTAAGCGCCGTTTAACTCGTCCCGGAACGGCCGGTACCACGGCGTATCTCTCTCCAGGAACAGCACCTCGTGGCCGCGGGCGACCAGCGCTTTGGACAACGCCCGGAACGTCACCGTGTGTCCGTTGCCCCATGCCGAGGTGATTGATAACCCCAGGATGACGACCCTCATGGCCGGCCTCCTCCCTCCGCCACCGCCGCCTCGAATTGAACGGCCCGCTGCGCATAGGTGTGCTGCGTCAACGCGCGTTCCCGGGCCCGTGCACCGATGTTCCGGGCTTGTTCCGGGGTGAGTTTCTCCATCAGGCCGGCCACTTCGTCTCCGTTGCGGGCCACCAGAATCTCCTGTTCCGGGGCAAAGAACTGCTCGATGCCCACCCAATCGTCGGTGATGATGCAAGCACCCGCTCCCGCGGCTTCAAATACCCGGGTAGCCGGCGAGAACCCGTTTTCAGCCATGCTGTTACGACAAATGTTCAAAACGGCCCGTGCGCTGCAGTTGAAAACGTTGTGAAGCGCCGTGGGCAGGTGGCCGAGGTAGCTGACGTTTTTCGGCCGCGGTTTGTCGGCCCAGCCATTACCTGCCAGCAGCAGGTGCAGGCCGGGGCTCACCTCGGCCGCCCGGAAAAAGAAACCTTCCACCCTCTGTTCACGATCGGGTAAACGGTTGCCCAAAAATCCAAGGTCACACTCATATTTTCCGTCCATCTCCACCGGGTGATGCGTTTCGGGATCCAGGCCGTTGTAGATCGGGTGGCAGGATTTCGCCCCCAATTTGAGGTAATCCCTCACCACCGGGTCACCGCCCCCGTAGGTCAGCACAAGGTCAAATGACGGCAGCGTGGCCCGAAGCGGTCCGGGCCGGTCGCTCCGGAGACGGGCAATGGTAACCGGCGCGTCGACGTCCCAATAGATTACCCGGTTGCCGCCGGTGCGGGCCGCCGGGATTCGCCCTTCGAAAAAATCATCCAGAACGCCGATCCCGCTCGTTTTGATCAGCAGATCCGCGGACTGCGCCGCCCGCACCAACCGGTCCGCCTCTTGCTCCGACGGCTCGTAAACCACCACCTCCGCCCAGGGCGGCGGCTCGATGTCCCGGTGTTCCTGGCGCTGGTACGCGTTGGGCTCGTAAAACGTCACTCGATGGCCGCGGCCAGCCAGCGCCTTGACCATGCCGCGGTAATAAGTCGCAGCGCCGTTCCAATACGCGGACACCAGGCTTGAACCGAAAATGGCGATCCTCACGCCACGACTCCTGCGGTTATTGGGCCGGGGGCAGACCGTTTCAACAGGGATCCGTAGAGCTCGAGGTAATGCGTCACCATACGGGAACTGGAAAACTGCTGTGCCCTTTGGATGGCGACCGAGGCAAGCCGCCGGCGCCGGGCTTCATCCCCGGCCAACCCGTTCAGCGCGTCCCGCCAGGCTGCCGGATCGTGTGGCTGGACAAACTCCGCCGCGCCGTCCCAGTTCTCGCGCAAGGACGCGAGGTCACTGAGCACCAGCGCGCAACCGGCCCCGGCAGCCTCCAGGATAGAAAGGCCGAAAGGCTCGTAACGAACGGGCGCCGCATAGATCGAGGCATCCGCGAACAGGGCGCGCGTCCGGCGAAGCGACAATGGTCCCAGTAACCGCAGGTTCCCGACCCGGGTCTCCCCGGCGTCCGCCTCCCGGCCGGCGCCGGCCACAACCAGGGGCCAAAGTAGTTTCGGCGCAACGCTCTCCAGCAGGCTTATTCCTTTGGCGGCGTCCCACAAACGCCCGGCAGACGCAATGACCGGCTTTTTCGGCCCGGGAGTTACACCCGAAGACTCGATGCCATTCGGGATCACCGCACCCCTACCCATCCACTCGTACGCGTCGCGCAAAGCGGCCAGCATGGCCCGGGTCGGTGCGACCACCGCGCCGGCAGCGTCCAACCCGGCCCGTACGCGCCGCCCGTACTCAGCATATTCGTCCCGAGGGGGCCGGCAGCCGTGCACGGCCTGCCACCACGTGAAGACGCACGAGTGCGCTACCACCACCGCCGGAGCCGGCCAGGGCAAGGCCGCGTGCGCGTACCCGTTGAGGTGCACTACGTCCGGCTCTTCCGCCCGGGCAAGCCCCTGGAGGAACCTGCCCGCCTCATCCACGTCGGACCAGGGGTCAGGCATCCACTCAAGCTTGTACCGGGTCTCAACCAGCGTGATGCCCGCAACCTCGGCAACTTCGGCCCGTTGCGCCTCGCCGGCGGGTGCGCCGAAAGTCACCAGGGTCACCTCGCAGCCGCTTGCCGCCAAACCACGGCAAAGACCCAGGGCGTAAGTCCAGACGCCGCCCACGGTATCCGCGGTCATCAATACTTTTCTTGGCGCACTTAACATTGCTGACGGCAGCCGCCGCTGAACGGGTGAGTCGTGCCACTGCACGCTTACCGGGCTGCAAGCGATACGTTTACACGGTCAACCCGCGCCGGGACAACTCCCGAAAAGCTTCCGCCACGTTGTCCTTTGCCGTCTGGCCGTCCAACCAGGGCACCATCTCTTCCAGACCGGAACGCAGGTCGTACCTGGGTTCGAACTTCAGGAGGGTTCGCGCCCTGGTGATGTCCGCGTAACAGTTGCGAATGTCACCCACCCGGTATTTACCCGTGATCTCCGGCTCAAGTTCCGGGTGCCCCAACAGCCTGGCCAGATCCATGGCCAGATCCGAAATCGCGTAAGGTTTGCCGCTGCCGACGTTGAATACCTCGTTATCAACGTTCGGTGATTCCAGCGCCAGGCGGCACGCCAGGGCGATGTCCTTGACGTAAATGAAATCGCGTTGCTGACGGCCATCTTCGTTGATGAGCGGTGGCTGCCCGTTCAGGATACGCGAGGCGAAAATGGCCAACACCCCGGTGTAAGGGTTCGATAAGGCTTGCCGCGGGCCGAAGATGTTGAAGAAACGGAGGGCAACCGTCGGGACCCCGTAGGCGGGCCCTACCGTCAGGCAAATGCGTTCCTGATAATATTTTGTGAGCGCGTAAACCGAAGGGGCGGAGGGGTACTTTGATTCAGGCGTCGGCACGGGCGTCAACTCGCCGCCGTCCGGCCCCAGGACCTCCCAGTGGCGCCCTTCGAGCTGGCGGCGGGACCTTCCGGTGGGTTCCACGGTTTGGCCGTTACGATCGCGGTAGCGCCCTTCCCCATAGATGCTCATGCTGGAAGCAACGACCAGCTTCTCGACGGGACTTTGGGAGAGTGCTTCCAACAAGGCGGCAGTTCCCTGGCAATTCACGTCGGTGTAGTTGCAGATCTGGTACATGCTCTGGCCCACACCTACGGCTGCACCGAAGTGAACCACGTAATCCACCCCGCGAAGCGCCTCTTTCAACCGCTTGGCGTCCCGTACGTCCCCGTGGATCAATTCGACCTCGTCAGCGAGGTAATGCGGCCGCTTACACCGCTCTCCGTGCACTTGCAGAACGAGGGCATCGTAGGCCCTGACCCGGTAACCCTTCGCCAACAATTCATCTGCGAGATGAGATCCAACAAAGCCTGCTCCGCCAGTGATAAGGACTTGACCCGACATGACAAGTAATTGGGAATGGGTAGAAAAGGTGTTTACTGTGGGGCTGTTCGCGAAGGTAAGTAGCTGCGCACGTACAGGGTATCCCTGATATGGCCATAAGGACAAGGCATTACCCGGCGCCAAGGCAGGGAAAAATTGATCTTCAAGCCATGTTGCCCACCTAAAGTTATCCTTTCCGAAAGCAGTCGCATTCTCGTCTTTGACGTGTTAAAAAGCTTCACGGGAGGTGGAGTCAAATCGTATGGGTTGTAGATTGGCGAACAATCCCAAGCAAGTTCAAGGTATGACCAGACAAACTGGCCACCTCAGCATTCTGCTCGTTGAGAATCACGAGGATACCATCACCTACGTACGCCGCTTTCTGGAACATTACGGGCATGAAGTCCGCGTCGGGCGGACCATGCAGGAGGCCATCAGGCAAGTGGAAGAGAAAGAGCCTGACGTGATCCTCAGTGATATCGGGTTGCCCGACGGCGATGGGTGGAATCTCCTGCAGCAGCTCCGGCTTAAGACGAAGGCCTACGCCATCGCGATGAGCGGGTTCGGCGCCCGGGCAGATCTGGATCGCAGCCTGGCGGCCGGCTACCAGGATCACCTCGTCAAGCCGTTTGCCCCCAATAAACTTTTGGACGCGTTACGACGGGCCGAACAGCGGCGGCAGAAGCAGTAAGGATTCGGTCACACGGCGGGCACGACGTCACACCACGATCACAGCGGAGGAGACTAACACGGCGCCACGGCGGAACACGGCGACCACGGCGGGAAGAGGAAGCGTTCGGAGCTCGGGGTTCGGGGTTCGGAGCGGCAGAGAATGCCACAAATGAAGAGGCGCCGGGTCCGATAATCTTTTTTCTGCGTTCTCTGCGTGTTCTGCGGATAATTCTGTCTTTCCGCCGTGGTCGCCGTGTTCGCCGTGTGAACTCTTACGTTGTGCCCGCCCCACCCGCTGCGTCCGCCGTGTGACCGCTAATGGGAAAGCGCGGCGAATTTTTCGTCCACGATCCGCAGCCGCCGGGAGAGGTCGCGCGCGATGTTCAAAATCACAATCGCGTACTGGTCAGGGTAGCCCTGAAAGAGGCGATAGAGGTCAGTGCCCTTGAGGGCAAACAGAACCGTGTCTTCCAGGGCTCGAACCGAGGCGGAACGGGTCACGCATTCTATGATGGACATCTCGCCCAGGAAATTGCCGGGACCCAAAACCGCCAGGACAGTTTGATGGGGTTGCGCCAGGTGCTTGATCACTTCCACCTGTCCGGAGCGGATGATGAACATGCGGTTGCCGGCCTCGCCCTCCCTGACGATAATCTCGCCTGCACGGAAAGCGGCTTCTCCGGCTGACCGCGCGATTTCGGCCAGCGCGACGCGGTTGAGGCCGGCAAAGATCGGGATGGTTTCGAGAAAATCCTGGCGCGCTTCGGTTGTGGTCATAAGGCGTGGAAGCCGTGGCGGCCGTGCCGGGAACCGTCCTGCGGACGATGCGCCCATCATCACCGGCCGGCCACCCGGCTCGTCGCGTTTCCGACGTGATGTTTCGCCGGTTACGGCTCGAGGGTCACCTTTACGGAAGTTACCCCGGACAAGACCATATCGATCCCCTTCTGATAATCGCTGAGCGGCAACCGGTGCGTCACGATTTCGTCCATCGGCAACAAGCCTTGCTCGATCATGCGAATGGCAACGGGATAACAGTTTGGTCCAAGGTGCGACCCGTGGACATTAAGCTCTTTGCTGTCCCCGATGATGGTCCAGTCAACGGTGACCGGTTCCCGCATGACGCTGAATTCAACGAACGTCCCAAGTTTCCGGATCATGAGCAAACCCTGTTCGACCGCCGGCGGAGCTCCCGTGGCCTCGATGTACACATCGCAGCCGTAGCCGCCCGTCAACTCGCGCACCTTGGCCACGGCGTCCTCCTTCTTCGGATTGATTCCGAGGTCAGCACCGGTTCGTTTGGCAACTTCGAGCCGGTCATCGCTCAGATCCAAAGCGATGATGCGTTCCGGCCCCTTCATTTTGGCGGCTGCCACCATCCCAAGCCCAAGCGGGCCGCACCCGGCGATAACGACGGTATCCTGATACCGGATGTCACCCCGTTCCACTGCATGGATTGAACAGGCCAGCGGCTCGATGAAGACCGCGTGATGCAACGGAAGCGATTTCGGCACCTTGTAGTTCAGGGCCCCGGCCGGGAAAAGCATGTACTCGGCCCAGGCCCCAAAAGTCCGCTGCCGAAAACCGTAGATATCGTGCACTTCACACATCCAGTAGGCCCCCATCTTGCAGTACTTGCACTTCCAGCACGGAACGATCTGTTCGCTGACCGCATGGTCGCCGATCGCCAGACCGTAAGCTTCGGCCGCGCCGTCACCGAGCGCCACAACTTCGCCGACGAACTCGTGTCCCGGAGTGACGGGCGCCTGACAGTACCCGACCCGCTTTTTGTCACCCCAGAACATCGCGGCGCCGGTATAACATTTGATGTCGCTCGCACAGATCCCCGTACTCCTGACCTTGACAAGCACTTCTCCGGGACCCGGCTTCGGCACATCCCGTTCTTCCAGGCGATAGTCTTCCGGCGCGTGACAGATCACGGCGCCCATGGATTTCGGCAATTTATCGGTTACAGCGCTCATAATAATAGATTCTCGGTATGGTCCGGTCAGGAGTTGCCTGCGGCGGGCAGAAGGGATCGGCACGGCTTGATTACCTTCAGGTTGGAAAAGGCGGCCTGTGGGTCGCCTCCGGCTCCCAATTCATTTCCGGCCAGGAATTTAACTCCTCGGTTACGATGGTTTTCGAACGTTCAGAAATTCGCTCCTCAAAGAGGCAGCCGGGGGAGACAGGCACCTAAGCAGTGACTCCCCGGGTAGGCAGTCACTAACTTCCGTGTAGGCCCAGGGGTTCCGTGCGTCAAGCCGAATATGGGATTCGAGCTTGCCTCCGGGCTGCACGGGTAAGCGGTGGTCAACCAGCGTTCGCGGAGGTGTGCATGGATCGGCACGAATCCAGGTCCGGCACGCAACGTTTCATGTACCGGCGGCCGGGGTGAATCGTCCTGACCGGGTCAACCTTGTGTTTTCGATGAACGGCGCCCGCCGCGGATACGCTTTTGGTTGAAAGCTCGCGCGGTGAAGAGCAACCTTGCCCTGACTGGGCGTCCTGGTAATGGAAGGGACCTTATCCCTGATTGATGGCGCCGGCGCATGGACATCCACGGTCCACACCCGATCAGGCGTGAGCAGCTGAGGGAAGAATGAACCAGAACGATACCCACCTCAAAATCGGGGGCGGCAAGCGGGGCCGCAAACCGACGGCCCACAAAGCCGCTCGGACTATTCTGCTGGACGAACAGGACGCCTTGGCGCGGGTCACCTGGCTCTATCATCACCGTAAACTGACTCAGGCTCAGATCGCCCAGGAACTGGGGTTGTCGCGGCCCACCATCGGCCGGCTGCTGCGCCAGGCGGCCGCCACCGGCCTGGTGACCGTGTCATTGCGCCTGGACGTGTTGCGCCGGCTGCAAACCTCGGCCCAATTGGCGCAGCGTTTCGGTCTGCGCGAGGTCTTCGTGGTGCCCACCTCCGGCCTGGATGCCCCGGCTGATGTCACCCGTGCAGTGGCCAAGACCGGCGCGCTGTATTTGGAAGCCGTTTTGCAACCCCGCCAGATCCTGGCCGTTTCCTGGGGCCAAACCATGTTCGAGGTTGCCCGTGCCTTGAGTGATACGCCGGTCGAAGGCCTCGTGGTGGCCCAGTCCATGGGCGGGCTCAACAGCGGCGGCACTTTCAACCCGTCGCGAGTGGTGTCGCTCGTCGGCGAGAAACTGCACGCCCGCGTGTACCATCTCTATGTGCCGGCGATCGTCGCCAGCCCGGAACTGCGCGACGTTCTCCTTGCGGACCCCGGGATCGGCGCCGCGCTCGACGTTGCCCGTCAGGCATCCTGTTTCATGGCAGGAATCGGCAAAGTCGAACCGGGCGCCACGGTCCTGCAGACCGGGTTTCTGGATCTGGCCAGCATCGACCGGCTCCGGGCCCGGGGCGCCGTCGGCGATATTTCTTCGCGTTACTTCGATCTGCTGGGACGCCCGGTGCCCGGCGACGTCGAGGAACGCACCGTGGGGCTGTCATGGCAGGACCTGCGCCGCTTGCCGAACGTGGCCGCCGTGGCCTGCGGCCTGGATAAAACGCAAGCCATCGTCGGCGCCTTGCGAAGCGGCCTGCTGCACGTTCTGATCATCGACGACCGTACAGCCCTCAACGTGCTCGATTACTGCGAACGCGAAAAAGCCGGCTCAAATCCTGACGCCATTTCCCCGGCCAGTCCAGGGAACTGACGTTTGCATTTGAACCGGCCACGGCCCAGCGGCCGCCTCAACGCCTAACCCTCAATCATTGCCCCTCATCCTTTTTTTCAGGGGCTTGCTCCCGCCGCTTTTCGAGCGGGCTTGGCGCGGCCTTGCCGCTATCCGCCGGCGGCCGCTGGCCCGATTGGTTCGTGTCCTCTTTTTCAGGGTGATCCTGAGTCGGGCCAGGGTAGTCTTCAGTGCTTAACATAAAATTGTCTGCTGCAGAATTCCGAATGCGCGTGAAAACGCATCAGTGCTTGACCTCCGCCGGATGGACCGGTGCAGCCGCCTGAGTCTTCAACAGGGCGTCATGGATTCTGGCCGCTTCCTGATCGGAACTGGCCGTGACGATCATTATCGGTCTCTCCGCTGCCGCACTCTCGTTGACCGGGCTGACCGCCAGCTTGTTCATCCCGATGCTGAAGAGCGCACCAAAAATGCCGAAAAAGACGATGCAGAGGATGTTCAGCCAGACGACCTGCCCGAAATCGGCGTTTTCCGGACGCAGCCAATGCCGCATCATTGACGCGTGACCTCCGATGAGACCGATGAGCAGGCCGATGATCGCGCCGGCGATCAGACCATAGAGCCCGGCCTTTTTCCAACTCTTCGCCTTGGATTTGGTTTCACGCGCATTCTGCGCCGGAGGGGGCTTCTCCACGCGCACCTGCTCGCGTCTGATGCCTGCCTGCGTCAGCGCCTGAATCACCCGATCCACGTCGGCTTCGCTGTAGATTATCGCTCGAATCTCTTTCGCCATAGAAGGAAGGGAACCAGGTTAGGGGTTTTTCGGCTGAGAGGGCGCCTTCTCCGTTTCCGGTTTCCGGTCCGCCCCCGAAAGATCGGACGAAGAAGGCTGCTGCTCAGCCGGCTGATTAAACCTCTGATCTACCTCACTCCCCTGCTCTCTGTCTTCAAAATTCTCGTCTTCTTGGTGATCACGCACACTTAAGGATCGCGTAAGTACCGATCAGCGGATGGTAAGAGTTCACACGGTCGCACGGCGGCCACAGCGGGTGTGACGGGCACAACGTGAGAGTTCACACGGCGAACACGGTGAGCCACGGCGACCACGGCGGGAAGAAGGGGGAAAGAGTTTGGAGTTCGGAGTTCGGGGTTCGGAGCTCGGAGGCGTCGTAGAACCGGGTCCGATCTCCCGCGAGGGTCACGTTCACACGGTGCGAAGACCGAAACATCCGCAGAACACGCAGAAGAACGCAGAAAAAGATCCACGAAACCGGAGCTTGACATCGGCATCTCGCCCCCATGCTGCCGCTCCGAACTCCGAACTCCGAACTCCGAACTCCGAACTCCGAACTCCGAACTCCGAACTCCGAACTCCGAACTCCGAACTCCGAACTCCGAACTCCGAACTCCGAGCTCCGAACTCCGAACTCCGAGCTCCGAACTCCGAGCTCCGAGCTCCGAACTCCGAACTCCGAGCTCCTTATGCATGCAGCATGCGCTGCAACATCAGCAAAAGGGGTCGGGCCGTGTACGGTTTGGCCAGAAAATCGTTCGCCCCGGCTTCCGATGCCGCGGCCGTCTGGGTTTTGGTGGCCAAGCCGGTGACGGCGATGATTCGCACCTGGGGATTAAGCCGGCGTAATGCGCGCATGGTGGCGATCCCGTCCAGGATCGGCATCATCAAGTCGGTCACCACGACGGCAATCTCGGACTGGTGCTGCACGTAAAGTGCCAGCGCCTCCGAACCATCGCCCGCCAGGAGCACCCGATAGCCGGCGCCCTGCAGCACCCGCCGGGTGCTTTCGCGAATCGCCACTTCATCATCGACCACCAGCACTAATTCGCCATTGGCAGTCGACAGATCGATTAATTCGCTCACCGGATCCGATTCGGCGGCCTGTTCGTGCTCGACCGGAAAATACACGCTGAACGTGGTACCTTTGCCAATCTCGCTATAGACGTTGATAAATCCGCCGTGACTCTTGACGATTGCCGCCGTCGTTGACAGGCCCAAGCCGGTACCCTTGCCGATCTCCTTGGTCGTGAAAAACGGTTCGAAGATCTTCTCGCGGATTTCGGGTGTGATTCCCGTGCCGGTGTCGATGACGCGAAACAGAACGTAGGGTCCCGGTCTGGCGTCCAGGTGCATCGCCGCGTGGGCTTCGTCCACCACCACGTTCTCGGCCGAGAGCGTCAGCAGGCCGCCCGTCGGCATCGCATCGCGCGCGTTCACGCACAGGTTGAGCATCGCCTGCTGCAATTGCGTGGAATCGCCGACCACGGACCAGGTATCACGCCCCACACGCAGATGAATCTGAATCTGTTTCAGAAAAGTGGTGCTGAGGATTTTATCCAATTCATGCAGCAGCTCTCGCGGTTGAATGGGTATCCGCCGGCCTTCAACCCCGCGGGCAAAACTCAACACCTGGCGTACCATCGCCGCTCCCCGCTGCGCGCTGTGCTCCAGCAACTCCAGAAACTCGCGGTCTTCCGGGTCGGACACCTTCGCTTGCAGCGCCTCAATCGCCAGCAGCATCGGCGCCAGCACGTTGTTGAGGTCATGGGCGATGCCGCCGGCCAGCGTGCCCAGGCTCTCCAGCCGTTGCGCCCGAAAAAATTGCGCTTCGAGCCGTTTGCGGTCGGTTACGTCGGTGTTGATCGACAGAATGGCTTTGGGCTGGCCTTGGGCGTCGTGGACCAGCGTCCAACTGGTGCGCACGGTCAGGCGACGGCCGTCTTTGGTCCATTTGGCTGTTTCGCCGGTCCACTCGCCTTTCTGCAGTAACGCCCGGCGCGCCTCGGCAAATTGGGCGCCGTCAACGTAGAGGAAGTCCGCGGCCGAACGCCCCAGCACCTCGTCCGCTTTCCAGCCATGAACGCGTTCGGAACTCCGGTTCCAGTACACCAGGCGGCCTTCCAGGTCTTTGACGTGAATGGCGTCCTGAGCCTTATCCAACAGGGCCGCCTGCTCGCTTACGCGCGCTTCGGCCTGACGCTGCATCGTAACGTCGCGCAGCGAGCCCACCAACCGCACCGGCGTGCCGTGAGCGTCCCGGAGAGCTTTCGCAACCGAAATAAAATGGCCGTAGCTGCCGTCCTTGCGTTGCATGCGCAACTCAACCCGATAAGGGACCTGCGTGGCCAGGTGCGCGCTCAAGCCCTGCTGCATGCGGTCTCGATCGTCGGGATGCACCAAAGTGAAAAGCTCTTCGAAAGAACGCAACTGGCTGGGCGGGTAGCCGAGCATTTCTTCAACCTGGCGGTCCGGCCAAGTGATCACTCCGGTCACCAGGTCCCGTTCCCAGATGACGTCCTCACTGGCCTCAATGACCGTTCGCAGCACCTGCTCGCTGCGGCGGATCCGCTCCTGCATCGCCTGCGGCGAGGTAATGTCGACGTGTACGAGCACCGCGCCTCTTATGCGCCCGATGGTGAGGGGACGCACCACGAGCCGGAACCACCGTTCTTCACCGGGTGAATGGCACGTGTGTTCCAAGGTGAAATCCGGGGTCTGACCCGACAACACGGCACGGATGCCGTCCGCCACCATCCGTGCCGGGCCGGCTTCGTCCCCTTGTACCCGGTCGCAGATGTTCAAGTAATTTTGGCCCACGTCGGCCTGGGGGTCCGCAAAGGGATTCTCCTGCGCGAAACGGCGCCAGGCGTCATTCACGGCCAGGATGATTCCCTCAGAATCCAGCACGGCGATGCGGGCCGGCAGCGCGTCAAATATTGCACGCTGCTGATCTGCGGCTTGGCGCAGCACCTCCTCGCTCTCGCCCAGTTCCGGTTGGGTGCGGGCCGACAGGCGGATCTCGTCACCTGCCAGGCCCAGCAAAGAGCAGCGCCCAGCCAGAAACTGCTCAACCGCCTTCGAAACATCCGCGTCGCGGAATCCCTCTTGAACCAAAGTTCCATCCGGCTCGCTCATAATTCCTGAAATCGGCTCGCACACGGGAACGCAAGCACCGGATTCGCGGCATCGACCGGTCCAGGAACCCGGAGCGGGGGCTGAACCGATGGGCCGGAGCATACTACTGAGTGCTCCGGCGAACGCGACGCGCGGGGAAGCAGAATATGGGCTTGCCTCTCCATAATGTCTATTACCTACGACACTATAAGGGTATTATTGAATCCACTAGAAAAATTAGTTCGCGAGCGGTCATCCGATTGGATTGACAAAGCGCCCCGCCAACGCGCAAGAAAGAAGAAGGCCGGTGCGGTTAGAAACGGTCCGGGTACGCTCCGCCGCAAGAGTCGCGTCCTGACATGGCGGAGGAACGCAGCCCGGAGCCGCCGGGCATTGAACTTAAATCGTCAAGCGACAAATTATCACGTGGTTGCCTTCATCTATTTCCATTTCCTGGGTGATCGGAACCTATTCCCTCCACCCCGGCTTGACGCCGCACCGAACGTCCTGATCTCACCGGCTGCCGGCGAGCATCTTCATGATCTTCTGACCGGACGTCTAAAACGTGTCGAACCCTCAACTCTCTCCTCGGACTCCTCCGCTTCTGAGGTCACGAGGCCGGCCTCGCAGAGCACGACAAACCTGGCGCCCTCCGAAGCCGCTCGTCGTGATGAAGGAAAGCCGGAGCCGAACGGTGATGAGTGGTGATGCAGGTTTCCTGGAGGGCCGGGTCAAGCCTCAACCCTTTGCTCTGTCTGCCCGCTGCGCTGTAAGCTGGTCCCTTGGCTGTAGTGGCGCCTGATCCGCCGGAGCCATTCCCGGATCGGCAGGGGCGATGCGGTTTCCTGTCCCGGGTTCCAAAGTTCGACGCACTGGTGAGCTATCTGCCGGCTCAAGCCGTGCTCGACCAGCTTGCGCACGAGTTGTTCGGGCGTCATCAGCAAGGTCGAGCCGCTGTCGATTTGGAGGCTTCGAATGGTTTCGCAGACCACGTGGAGCACGGCGCACCCGTAAGTTCGGGCAGGCAGCAGGTCCCAGGTCCGCACCGGGAGCACTTGTTGGTCCGCCGATGAACTAACCAATACCCACGCGTCTGAGCCATCCAGCGCAACGATCCGCGCGCGAGTACCGGGCTCCAGCCCCGGCTTGTAGGAAATGATGAAAACAGGATCACCGACCTTCATGGCGCGAATGGGGATAGATAAGCGGCGGGATTCCCATCAACGTCCGGCGGGTCACCGGCTGCGGTAAGGAGCCCCGTATCCGATCGAAAGATCCCGCCCGCTATTAAGGCGTAATCTACCTGATTTGATCCGAGCGACCGGAGCCATTCGGGCGGTGTTGGGACTGGTCGCGGCCCGGATAAATTTCCGTGCGGAAAATCGGAATCTCTTTGGGCGCTTCGATGCCAATCTTGACAACGTCACCGTCAATCCGAGTCACCTTCAACCGGATGGAGTCCCCAATGATAAGTTCTTCGTTGACCTTGCGGGATAGAATTAACATCTGCTGTACTTTCAGGTTTAAAGAGAAGCTTCATCCACAGGTCTCGGACCCTCCGAAGCGTTTAAAGCATCATCGGCATCGGCCGCCTGCATTTAAGAGCGCGGTGTGATTTCAGTCAGGAAATGTTCCTTGAGCTGCTGGTTCTGCCGGAGCCTCTCAACTAAGCGCCCGTTCAGACACTCCACTTCAGTGCAAAGCGCCTCAAGCAAAGGTTGCACGTACATCGGAAAGTGAGCGAGAATCGTTTCAGAGGAAGCCTCCTCCCCAAGCGCAAGGCTGCTGGCGGTCTGCCTCAGGATCGTCTCACGGGATTGCCGGCAGCGAATGGCGATCCGGATCTGGCTGCGGATCTGGTCTTCCAGACGGGTATTTTCGTCCCTGTCGTACCGGTACAGGGCCTTGGTTTGCTGGTTCAACAATCGGATCAGGCCGCCGTTCTCCTGCAGTTCATTCCTCAGCGCGGCCACCAGGTCGTTCCAGGCCAGGGTTGAATCCATAGGTTAAAGGCAAAGCTCAAGCTCGCAAGCTGTGTCCACCGTTAAGCCATGACGCTCTGGAGGTAAGCGCGCAGCTGTTTGACGGCTTGGGTGTGGATCTGGCAGATGCGCGACTCGGTGAGCCCGAAGGCGGCGGCGATGTCGGCCAGCCGCAGGTTTTCGTAGTAGTACATGGCCAGCACCTTCTTTTGCA
>JAFBAP010000111.1 GCA_019247695.1 Verrucomicrobiota bacterium
TCGGATTTGGCCACGTGCGTGGATGAGCGCTGGACCATCGTGACGTCCGCGCCCTGCTCCCAGAGGTCGGCGCAGATGTCGTGGGCCGAATTGCAAGCGCCTAACACAACGCACGCTTTGCCCCGGTACGCTTCGCCGCTGGTGTACTTACTGGAGTGGCATTGCGTTCCCCTGAAGGCATCGGCGCCCGGGATTTCCGGGACGTGGGGCACCCCGGCCATGCCGGTGGCAAGGACCAACTGCTTGGGGCGAAGAACCATCGTCTCGCCAAGACGGTCGACCGTTACCGCCCACTCCTGCCTTTTCTCATCATACCGGGCGCCCTTCGCATTCGGTAGAACCCCAGTAGTCTAACTCCATGACCTTGGCGTACATCTCCAGCCAATCTGCGATTTTGTCTTTTGGAGAAAAGATCGGCCAATGGTCCGGAAACGGAAGGTAGGGCAAGTGGTCGTACCGGACGGGGTCATGCAGGCAGAGCGACTTGTACCGCTTGCGCCAGGAATCCCCGGGCCGAGCGTGCTTTTCGACGATGATGGTGGGCACCCCCAACCGTTTCAGCCGGGCCCCCAAGGCGATTCCCCCTTGCCCACCCCCGATGATGACGCAGTAGGGCTGCGTGGTGTGGCCGAGTTCCGCGGCTTCTTGAAGCCTGTGGTCGAGCCAGGTCCTGCGATTGGGAACCGCGCCGTGCTGAAGGCCGACGGCGCGAGTGGGGCCCCTTTTCTCCTCGAACCCCTTAAGCTCCGCCATCGTGGTCAGCAGCGTCCAGCACCGGTCGCCTTTGAGGCGGAGGTATCCTTTTCCCCTCGCCACGGCGGTTTCAAAGGTGAACCAGCCGCTGGTCACGCCATTATCCAAGGTGGCCTCACCTTCGAGTTGCCATCGGCAGGGCTGCGCTTGGGGTGCCGTTGCGTTTAACATCGCTTGAATGCTTTCTTTGCCTCCAAACGTTACGATGTTCCAGGTAAGCGACACCAAATCGCGCCAATAACAGTCTTCACCAAACATTTGCGTTGCCGTGGTGAAATCCGCCCGATCAAGTGCGCTGCCAAAAGCGGCCAGCCAATCAGCCATTTGTTGCGTTGGCGCATTCATATGCTTTTCCGAGTCGTTTAGACGCCTTCTGGGAGCGATGTGACAAAACCGGGTCTGGAGTCAGACGGACCTTCAGGTGAAACGTTGTCGCTCAACCCCCCCCAGCGCGGAGAGGAAAGTCGCTTTCCGCTCTTCACGAAAAAGGAAAAAGGCGACTAACCCCATCCTAGAGATTTCCTTCATGGCACGGCACGGGCCCCGGCGGCAACAACACGAAAGTAGTAGGCCGGCCGCCGCCCAAGGATACGGTATGAGCCGCTCCACTTACGCGGCGTTCCGGCGCGCAAACTCCCATCCACGGCACTCCGGCCCGCCGCGGCGGCCGGTTGAACTTACGCGCAGCCTACGGATGGCGGGACGTCACCTTGTGCGCGGGTCCGCGCGCGGCGGCGTCCGCCGCCAGCTCCCTGCAGCGGCCCAGATCCAGTTTGCCTGAGCCCAGGACCGGCAGTTCGTCCACTTTCCTGATGATCTTGGGTACCCAGAGATTCGGGAAACCGGCGGCGGCCAGCTTTTCCCGCACCTCGTTCGGCTCCAAATCGCGCGTGCATAACAACACCAGGCTCTCGCCTTTGGCTTCGTCCGGCACCCCGACGACCGCCACCATTCGGTGCTCGTCGGAACGAAGGTCAAACTGCTCCATCAGTTTAGTCTCGATCGCCTCGTGCGGCACCATTTCACCCCCGATCTTCGAGAATCGGGAGATCCGCCCTTCGATGTAAAGGAAGCCGTCCTCGTCAAAACGGCCCAGGTCACCCGTCTTGAACCAACCGTCCTGCAGCACTTCCCGGCTTCTTGCCTCCTCGTTCAGGTAACCTTCAAAGACATTCGGCCCTTTAAGCCAGAGCATGCCCAGCTGGTAAGGAGACAGGAGGGCGTTAGTCTCGGGATCGCGGATTTGGGCTGCCTGGCCCGGGAGAAGTTTGCCTACCGAGCCGGCGCGCGAAGCCGGTTCGCGGCTGTCCGTCAGGTGGCGCTTCGCCGAATTCGGCAGGTTAACGCTTACGACCGGCGACATCTCGGTCAGCCCGTAACCTTCATGCACCCGGATATTGAATTGGGCCTCGAACGTTTGGGCGAGTTCTCGCGGCAGCTTCTCCGCCCCGGCAATCAGGAGTTTGACGCTGGCGAATTGTTTCGGCTCGGAGCGCTTCAAGTAGCCGCGGAGGAAGGTCGGGGTGGTCGCCAGGAGGGTTACCTTGTAGCGCTCGATGAGTTCCGCGTTTTTCTGAACGTCAAGCGGCGACGGGTAGGTGACCGTGCGCACCCCTTTGATCAACGGGTGCCAGAGAGTCACCGTGCAGCCGAAGCTGTGGAAAAACGGCAGGGAAGCCATCAGGGTGTCACGCTCGCCGAGGTGCACCAGGGTCCGGAACTGCATCACATTGCCGAGGACATTGCGGTGACTTAAAACCACCCCTTTGGGTTCGCCCGAAGTGCCGCTGGTGAAAAGCAGCACCGCTTCGCGCCGGTCGCCCTTGCGAGGCAGCCCGAGCACCCGGCTTATTAACCAACTCGGCGTGATCAGGGTAAACAGGCGCCAAGCCACAATTTTCGGCTTCAGCTGCGGGATCAATTCTTCCAGCCGGTAAACCTCCTGCGGCCAGGGGAAATCCTGAAGGCGCTTCATCACCGGTCTGGCCGAGATGGCGTGCAAAATTTCCCCGCGGCGGATTGCGGACTCGAGCGCCGCGCGTCCGGCCGTAAAGTTCAGGTTCACGGCCACCTTATCAGCGAGGGTGATCGCCAGGTTCGCCACGATGGCGCCCAGACCCGGCGGCAGCACGATCGCAACCCGCTGACCGGCGCAATGACTTTTAATCCACCTGCTTAGTGCGATCGCGGCCGCCAGCAGGTTGCCGCCCTTCATCCGGCGGTGATCCATCCCGTCGATCACGAGTTCCTTGAATTGATGGCGCTTTAACCCTCGGACGGTGGCTCGCCCAAGGTGGCCGTCAAGACCGGGACGCTGCTGGAAACAAAGCTCACCCAGTTCAAGCAGCCGCTCCCTCACCGTCCCGAGGCTCGCTGCAGCCGGCGTCACCGGGGCGCCGAAGCTTACGGCTACCGGCGTCTGGATGCGTCCCGGCCACCTGACAAAGGATCCGCCGCGCTTTACCGAAAAAATTGAGTCCGCCAACGGCTCCAGCCACACGGGCACGGCCGGTCCTTCCGACCAGCGCGCGATGACCTCAAAGCCTTTGTGCAGCCGGACCAGGGTCCCGTTTCCGCCGAGTTCTCGTTCCGGAAAAATGCAGACCACCTCACCCCGGCGAATCCGGTCGACGGCTTTGTGCAAGGCTTCTTTCGTGCGGACATTCGCAATCGGGATCGCCCCGGCCAGCTTGAACACCGGCTTGAGCCAGGGAATTTCGTAAACCGAGCGGTGAACGATGAATCGAATCGGTCGCGGGCAAGCCAGTTGCAGTGCCAACGCATCCGCCGGGTTGAGGTGGTTCGGCAGGAGCAGAAAACCGCCTTCGGGCAGGTTCTCCAGGCCCGAAGGTCTTACCTTGTAGACCGCCCGGGCGACGGTTCGGAGCAGGGTTTTCGGTTTCTGGCCTGGGTGCGTGGGCATGATGGCAAATAGCGCAGTCAAGCTTCAGACGGCGAGATCGGAAGCTGGGAGTTAAAGGTGCAAGGCAACGGGTAAATTCTCCGCGAGGCCTGGACTGCGCATGGCTTGGAGGCCCAATGTGGCACAAACGGCGCCCCTGAAAAGCTTAAAGTGACGCGGCACGCCGCTTGCCACGCGCCTTGTGGGTTGCCTGGAGCTGTCCCGGCCGTTATGGTTGCGTCCCATGTCCGACACGCCGATGATGCAGCAGTACCTCAGCATCCGTCGCGGGCTGCCGGATCGCACGCTTCTCCTTTTTCGTCTCGGGGATTTTTACGAGCTGTTTATGGAGGACGCGAAGGTCGCGGCTGACGTGTTGAATGTAGCGTTGACCAAGCGAAACGGCATGCCCATGTGCGGCGTGCCCTTCCATGCCGCCGAGACTTACATCGCCAGGCTGATCAAGGCCGGGCATCGCGTCGCCATCTGCGACCAGTTGGGCGTGCCCCAGCCGGGTAAGATCGTCGAGCGCCAAGTGACCCAGATCGTCAGCCCGGGTACCGTGCACGACCTGCAGATCCTCGATTCGGGCCGGCATAATTTCTTTGCCGCCGCGCACGCGAGAAAAGGGCGGTTTGGGCTGGCCCTCCTCGACGTAAGTACCGGCGAACTCCGGATCACCGAGTTGCCCACCCGGGCGGCACTCAGTGACGAGCTGACGCGGTTTCTCCCTTCGGAATTGATCGTGGCCGAGGGCGGTGAGCTGGAAAACTTGTCCGGAGCCATGCCGTACGATGCGTACGCGTTTGAATGCAACCATGCCGAGGGCTTTCTGCGCGAGCATTTCAATGTGCGTTCGCTTAACGCCTTCGGCTGTGACGATCTGCCGGCCGCCGTCGGCGCGGCGGGTGCCGCCCTGCATTACCTCAAAAATCAGCTGCGACGCTCGCTGGAACACGTCCGCACCATGGGCGTGTTTCTCTCCGATCAACACGTCGCCATCGACCGCTCAACGCAGCAGCACCTTGAACTCGTGCAGCCGCGCGCAGCGGGCGAGGACACCAGCCTTTTGCAGGCCCTTAACCGGACGGTCACCCCCATGGGAACCCGGCTGCTGCGGCTGTGGATTCTCAAACCGTTGCGAAACCAGAAAGTCATCCACCGGAGGCAGGATTTTATCGAACGGCTGCTGGAACAACCGTTTCTGCTCGACGCCTGCCGCGAATCGCTGCGAGGCATCCGGGACATTGAACGCACGGTGGGACGGTTGAGCCAGGGTACCGGCAATGCCCGCGATTTGAACCTGGTGCGCTGCTCGCTCGAAGCGCTGCCTGATGTTCTCGCCCACTTGGAAGCGTTGCGTCACGCAGCGGTGATCGACGACCCGGATGCGATCGTCGGGCTATTGCAACGGCAGATTGCACCGTTGCCCGAGTTGCAGGAAATGCTGCGCACCGCACTCGTGGAAGAGCCGCCCGCCACCGTCAAGGAGGGCGGCGTGTTCCGGCCGGGATACCACCCCGGACTGGACGAGTTGCGCGAGGCGGCCGCCAACGGCAAGGCCTGGATCGCATCCCTGCAGCAGCGTGAAATTGATCGTACCGGCATCAGGTCGCTCAAGATCCGCTACACCTCGGTGTTCGGATACTTCATTGAGGTCACCAAAGCCAACCTGGATGCGATCCCGTCCGATTACGTCCGCAAGCAGACCACCGTCAACGGTGAACGTTTCATCACGCCGGAACTCAAGGACGTCGAGGGCAGGATTCTAGGCGCTGAAGAACGGTCGCAGGCGCTTGAGTACGAACTCTTCGTCGAGCTAAGGGGGCGGGTGCTTGAACATCTGGCCGAAATTCAGGCGACGGCCGGCGCCCTGGCGCAGTTGGACGCGCTCTGTTCACTGGCCGAAACGGCCCGTTTGTACGGCTATTGCCGGCCTGTGGTGAACGAAGGCGACCGGATCGCCATCGAAGAGGGGCGTCACCCGGTTCTCGACCAGAACATTGGCGAGGAAAAATTTGTCCCCAACGATTGTCTGCTCGACCTCCAGGACAACCGGCTTTTGCTGATTACAGGGCCGAACATGGCCGGTAAGAGCACTTTTATCCGGCAGGTTGCCCTGCTGGTGTTGATGGCGCAGATCGGCAGTTTCGTGCCGGCCCGATCGGCCGAGATCGGCGTGGTCGACCGAATCTTTACCCGGGTCGGCGCTTCGGACGACCTTGGGCGGGGGCTGTCGACGTTCATGGTAGAGATGAACGAGACGGCCAACATCATCCATAATGCGACCTCGCGCAGCCTCGTCGTCCTTGATGAAATCGGGCGCGGCACCAGCACCTTCGATGGGTTGTCGATTGCCTGGAGCGTCGCTGAACACCTGCACGACGTGCTTCAGGTCCGCACCCTGTTTGCCACCCATTACCATGAGATGACCGAACTGGAAGCGATCTGTCCGGGGGTCAAAAACTACAACGTCGCCGTCCGCGAGTGGAACGATCAGATCATCTTTCTCCGAAAAATTCAGCGCGGACCGGCCGACAAAAGCTACGGCATTCAGGTAGCCCGTTTGGCCGGGTTGCCTCAGCCGGTGTTGGCGCGAGCCAAAGAAATCCTCGCCAACCTGGAGGCTTCGGAGCTTAACGCGCAGGGCCGTCCCCGTCTGGCCGAAGCCAAGGTCTTCAAAGCGCGCCCCCGCCGGCATGAAGAGCCGAAGCCGCAGCTTAACCTGTTTGATTTCAGCCCCGGGCCCAGGGAGAAGTAATCGGAGTTCGGAGTTCGGAGTTCGGAGTTCGGAGTTCGGAGTTCGGAGTTCGGAGTTCGGAGTTCGGAGCGGCATCATTGATCCCGGCTGCCGGTGTCAAGCTCCGGTTTCGTGGATCTTTCTCTGCGTTCTTCTGCGTGTTCTGCGGATGATTCGGTTTTCCCGCCGGGTGAGCGCGACCTTCGGGGGAGATCGGACCCGTTTCTACGACGCCTCCGAACTCCAAACTCCGAACTCCGAACTCCGAGCCCCGAACGCCGAACTCTTTCCCCCTCTTCCCGCCGTGGTCGCCGTGTTCCGCCGGGGCGCCGTGTGAACTCTTACGTTGTGCCCGCCCAACCCGCTGTGCCCGCCGTGTGACGGTGTGACGGGCACTCACAACATCTCCGTGAACTGGTTCTGAAAACGGAGGACATCATGCAGGGTCACAATGCCGAGTAATTTTCCCTCCGGCTCGCTCGTGAGTAACACAAGTTCCTGCGATTCGTTCACCATGCGTTGCACCGCGTCCCGGATCGTGACCGAGGGCGGGACGCAAACGGCGGGCTCAGAACGGAGGGTGGGATCCGCGCCATTGAGAACCGTGCCGCGGCTGACTACCCCGGCAACTTTGCCGTCAAGCACGAGGGGAAGATGGCGATAAGGGATCGTGGCAAACAGGTCGGCAACCACCGTCCGGTCAAGACTGACGGCATAAACCGGCGCAAAATTGGCGATGCTTGCGACCGGCCGTTTTTGGAGTGCGGCCAGGGACCGCGGGGGGATGTGCTTCTCCAGGTCGATGCCGTCGCGTTCCAGGATCTCCGAGTAAAAATTAGTGTGGCATAAGGCGCGGCTCACCGTCTGGCTGACAAGGGTACCGATCATCAGGATTGGCACGAAGGTGAACTGGTGCGTCATTTCGAAAACGATGACGATCGAAGTCAAAGGCGCCCGAACGACTGCGCCCAGGCAGGCGCTCATTCCGGCCACCGTCAGCGCGATCCGGTCGGAGGCGCCCAGCGGCACAAGGTCGCCGGCGACCTGCGCGACCGCGAGGCCGGCTGCGGCACCGAAAAACAGCGTCGGCGAAAAGATTCCGCCGGCGCCGCCCCAGGCATAAGCCGCTATGGTGGCGGCCAGCTTGGCGACCAGCAAAACGAGGGTTGGACCGAAACCGACCTGACCTCTCAACATCGCCTCCAGGTCGTCATAGCCGAGTCCGAACACACCCGTACGGCTCACGAGAACAAAGGCCGCCAGCCCGAGCCCCCAGTTGATCAGGCCGCCCACGGTCGGACGAACGAATTCCGGGATCCCCTGAAGGCGCTTGATCTGTGAACGCCAGATCAGAGTGCTCTTCTGAAAGGTGCACCCGGCGAACGCCGCGAGCGCCGTCGCCGGGACAACCAGGATAAATGTCGGCCACGAAAGTCGCTGGATATTGGGGATGTCGAACGCGGGCACATTCCCCAGAAACAAATGGGTCACGAACGTCGCAACCACCGCTGCGACAAGCACCTGGGCGAAATAACCTCTGCTGTTCAGGTCTTCGACAATCTCCTCGAGCACGAACGTGATCGCCGACAAAGGTGTGTTGAACGCGGCTGCCAGCCCCGCAGCTGCACCGCTGAGCAGGGCAGGGCGCCGGGCCTGCTTGGCCAGCCCGAACACACCCGCCAGATTGGAGGCAACCGCAGCCGCGATATGGACGCTCGGGCCTTCCCGGCCCAGGCTCGAGCCGCCGCCGATCGCCGCGATCCCGCCGAAGAACTTGGCGATGATCACCCGTGCGCGTATGTAACCAAAATCGCGCCAGAAAATGGCTTTTACCTGCGGGATGCCGCTGCCTGCCGCATCCCGGCTGATCCGGGTCAGGATCAAACCGACCAGGAGGGTGCTTATCGTCAGGGCGAGAAAGCTGGCCAGCGCGAAGAATGGTTTGGAGAGCTGGAATGCCGGCACCCATAACGCGCGGTAAACGACCTGGATTCCACGCTGAAACGCCACCGCGGCCAGTCCCCCTCCAAGCCCGTAAATCACGGGTAGAAGGTAGGCACGCAATTCTGCCGGCAGCGCATCGCGGAGCCGGGCGAAGATAAGCCGGACAGGGTGGAGAGAATCGATTCTGGCCATTGGCGGAGCACCACGTCAAACAGACCGAATGTCGTCTTCAGCGCAACCTTTACCTGAGGCCCTGTGCCAAAGCCTGGCCTGAACCAGGCCGCCGGCATGCTGCCTGGTGTCGACCAGTTCCCAACGCCGCCGGCGCAGGAGAGCGTCACTTCCATACAGCCGGTCTGCTTCCACGGCGGCAACTACCCGGAAAAAACAATACTGCAGCCACATAAGCGCCTGGTGCGCACGTCTTGGAGGATCCGGCACAAAGTCAACGTCGATCCAATACGCTTCCGTTGCGGCGTGCGCATCGAGATTCGCGATCAGCCGCTCCTGGTTTGCAGGCGTGTAGAGGTCCAGCACGAAATGGGTAACGAAAAGGTCGAACGCAAAACGGCCGGGTGACCAGGTGCGCCCATCGCCGCACACGAAATTCGTCCGGGACCCGCGCGGATGCCTCTCACCGCGCCGGCGCGCCGCCTCCAGCATCCGCCGGCTGGGATCCAGGATAACCAAACCGGCCGTCGAGGGCACAATTCCAAGCGCCAGCTCCAGGAACCGCCCGTTACCCTCCCCGATGAGCAAAATCTGACGGGCGGTCGCGACCTGGTTGATGAACGAAGCGCGGCTGCGCTCGAGCGCGTCGCCGAACACCAGCCGTTCAAGGAATGGATAAAACCGGCTGACGCGATCAAAATCACACGAGCACACGGCGGGCACGGCGGAAGAGGTTCACACGGCGACCACGGCGGAAAAGAGGAACTTTGGGATCGACATCGGCGACCCACCCCCACGCTCGCACCCGATACCCGACACCCGATACCCTAATCCCCGTACCCTTTGGGGTGGGCCTGGTGCCACCGCCAGGCGCTTTCGATAATGTCGTGCACCTGGGGAAAACGCGGCGTCCAGCCCAGTTCCTGGCGGATTTTGGCGCTGCCCGCCACCAGTACCGCCGGGTCACCGGGCCGGCGCGGCGCGACGTCGGCCGGGATCGGGTGCCCCGTGATGGCCCGGGCGGAGTCGATAACCTCCTTGACCGTAAACCCTTCGCTGTTGCCGAGGTTGTAAACGCGGCTGCCCTGATCCAGCGCGCGCAGGGCCAGGATGTGAGCCTGCGCCAGGTCAACCACATGGATGTAATCGCGCACGCAGGTCCCGTCGCGCGTCGGGTAATCACCGCCGAAAATGAAGACCTTTTCCCGTTTACCCATCGCCACCTGGAGCACCAGCGGGATAAGGTGCATCTCCGGGTCATGATCTTCGCCGTGAGTTCCCGTGGCCCCGGCGGCATTAAAGTAACGCAGGCAGGCGTAGCGCACCCCGTAGATGCGGTCGAGCCAATGGAGCATTCGTTCCAGGATGAACTTCGATTCGCCGTACGGGCTGCCCGGTACGATGCGCTCCGATTCGTCGATCGGCATGCGCTCAGGCTGGTCAAACAGATTCGCCGTCGACGACAGGATGAAACGCTTCACGCCGTGGTCGACCACGCTCTGAAGCAGGTTCAGGCCGGTCGTGATGTTTTCGCCCAGGTACAAAAACGGATGTTGCATCGACTCGCCGACGAGGGTCTTGGAAGCGAAATGCATCACCGCCTCCGGTCGGTGCTCGGCTATTACCGAGTCGATCGCCGCCCGGTCAGCCAGTTCGCCCTCGATAAAAGCCGCATCAGGGTGCACTGCGGCCCGGTGTCCCTGAGACAGATTATCGAACACCACGACCGACTCACCCGCCGCAATCAGTTCCTCGACGGCCACGCTGCCAATGTATCCGGCCCCGCCGGTGACCAAAATTTTCATGAGTTTCTATGCGCTTCGTTCTTTGAAATGGATCTCGGCTTGCTCGCGAAGTTTTGCAGCCGCCTGCTCGGCCGTAATGTCGCGCTGAGCTTCGGCCAGCATCTCGTAGCCGACCATAAATTTTTTTACCGTCGCGGAACGCAGCAGCGGTGGATAGAAATGGGCGTGCAGCTGCCAGCCGGTCACTTCGGGTGCTTGCACGCCGTAAGGCGCGCCGTGCCATCCCATCGAATAAGGAAACGAGACCTCGAAAAGGTTGTCGTAGCGCGTGAGCAAACGCTTCAGCATCTGCGCCAGCGTCGTCCGCTCGGATTCCGTCAGGTCTGGAAACCGCAAGACATGCCGGCGGGGCAGCAACAACACCTCGAAGGGCCAGGTGGCCCAGTAAGGGACCATGGCAACCCAATTCTCGTTCTGGACAATGATCCGTTCGTCGGACCGGTCTTCTTCCACCTGCAGATAATCCAGAAGCAACGGCGAGCCGTGCTCCTCGATGTACGCCCGCTGTTGGCGATCCTCTTTGGCCGGTTCGTTCGGCATGAAGTCGCCGGCCCAGATCTGGCCGTGGGGATGGGGATTTGAACACCCCATAATGTCGCCTTTGTTCTCGAAGACCTGCACCCAACGGTACTTGCCTCCGAGTTCGGCCGATTGCTCCGCCCACACGTCCACCACACTCCGGATGGCTGGTTCGGGCATCTCGGGCAAAGTCCAGTCGTGCCGCGGTGAAAAGCAGATCACCCGGCAGCTGCCTGAGACCGGTTGGCCGTGCAGCAAGCCCCCCGCTTCATTGACTTCCGCCGGCGCGCTCACGCCTTCGGGCCGGGGGAGCATGGCCGCGAAATCATTGGTGAAGACGAAAGTGCCGGTGTAAGGCGGATTCCTGGCCCCGCCGGCACGCTCGTTGCCGGCGCAAAGGTAACACTTCGGATCGTAGGCCGGCCGCTGCGCAGCCGGCGCGCCTTCCTGGCGGCCCTGCCAGGGTCGCTTCGTGCGCTGCGGCGAAACCAGGATCCATTCGCCCGTGAGGGCGTTATAGCGGCGATGAGGATGCTCGAGAAGCGTTGGATTCATCTTTTCTATTCTATATCGTTTGCCCAAAACCTTTTGGGGACGACCACGGCTCGTTCAGGGGGGAAACACCTTTGATTACGGATGGTATTGGTATCGCTCGCAAACGGTATCTCCTCTCCTGCACCGGTCCCCGCCGCGGCCGCGCACAGCGGTGGCACGGCGCTGCGCGTCCATTCCATTCCCCCCCTAATCGTGAAGCAGCCGGGCGCCTTGCGATGGCTTGGTCAAAAGCACTTTGCAGGTAGCCCCCGTTTTCCGGTGGTACGCGCCGGGTACCGACTCGAGGATCGCAGGCGCCTGGGCCTCTTCCACCAGCCAGATGGTCGCGCCCCCGAACCCGCCTCCGGTCAGGCGAGCCCCCAGGACGCCCGGAGTGGACGCGGCAATCTCCACGAGGCTGTCCAGAAAAGCGGTGCTGTTTTCGAAGTTGCGCCTGGAACTTTCGTGCGATTCAAACATCAACCTGCCGAATTCATCCAGGCGGTTTGCCTCCAGCGCCGCCACCCCGGCCTGCACCCGCTCGATTTCGCCGGTAATATGCAACGCACGCGCACGCGTTACCGGGTCAAGTGACGGCGCCGCTGCAACCGCTTTTGAAGTGACGTCGCGCAGCGCCCGGACCCCGAGCGCCGCTGCCGCAGCCCTGCATTGCGCGCTGCGCTCATTGTATTCGCCGCCGCTCAACTCGTGCGGTACCCCCGAGTCGACCAGCAGCAGCGCCGCATGCGCCGGCATCGGCACCGTCGTGGCGCTCGCCTCGCGAAAGTCCAATCGGATCACTTCACCCTCCCGCCCGAAAACCGAGGAAGCCTGATCCAATAAGCCGCACTTGACGCCCACGAATTCGTTCTCGGCCTTTTGACAGAGCTTCGCCAGTTCCATGGGCTCAACGCTCAGCCCGTAAAGGCTCAAGGCGGCCAGTGCCGTCGACACTTCAAAAGCCGCTGAACTCGACAGACCCCATCCGAGCGGCAGGTTGCTGCTTACCTGCATGCGCAAGCCGCCGACGTTTAGCCCGGCGTCACGTAAGACCTTGATGACCCCGAGCGGGTAATCGGCCCAGCCGGAGTCACCCCGCAACGGTTCCGGTCTATCGAGAGATGCCGTGGCTTGGCGTCCGTTCGTTTCGGAACTCACTTCCAGAACGTTCGAGTCGAGCCGTTCGGCCCGCGCGGTGACGCCCAGATCAATGGCCGCCGCCAACACCAACCCTTCATTGTAGTCCGTGTGATTACCCAAGAGCTCCACGCGTCCCGGGGCAAACGCAACGACGGTTTTAGACATGCACTGGTTCCACTTTGGTTATTGAGGAGCAGCCTCACGCGGCACGTCACCCTTTTGCCGCGCCGGGACATCCACATCCATTCTGATGGCTTGGTGAAAAAGGGGGAAGGCAGCGCCGGTTACGCTAGTCCTGCCGGCAGGCGGTTCGCAAGGGATTTTTGGTCACACCGCGGGCACAACGACAGAGTTCACACGGTCACACGGCGGCCGCAGCGGGTTTGGCGGGCACAACGACTGAGTTCACACGGCGAACACGGCGAGCCACGGCGACCACGGCGGGAAGACTAAATCATCCGCAGAACACGCAGAAGAACGCAGAAAAGAGAAAACATCCACAGATTACACAGATTAAGGGAACCTGGCGGCAACTCTAAGGTTGACACTCGCACCCCCCATGCTGCCGCTCCGAACTCCGAACTCTTTTCCCTTCCCCCTCTTTCCGCCGTGTTCGCCGTGTGAACTCAGTCGTTGTGCCCGCCAAACCCGCTGTGTCCGCCGTGTGACCGAACCCCGACCTTCTTTATTTGTAACAGTTTTTTCGGTTGT
>JAFBAP010000112.1 GCA_019247695.1 Verrucomicrobiota bacterium
TGAGGTGGGGGTGCACGACAACTTCTTTGACCTGGGGGGCCAGTCGCTGCTGCTGGTGCGGGTGCAGGCGCGCCTGGCCAAGCGCCTCAACCGCGACATCCCCATCCTGGAACTGTTCCGCCGGCCCACCATCCATGCCCTCGCCGCTTACCTCAGCCAAGAATCCCCATGAGCGCACCTTCTGACGATAATACCCGTTTCCTCGCCCATCGGCTGCAGGCGCTTTCCCCGGCACGGCGCGCTGCCGTGGAGCGGTTGCTGCGTGAGCGCCAGCGCGGGAGCGGGGTGACCTCGCCTCCGGTCCGGGATGGGCTGGCGGTTACCTCCTTCGGTCAGCAACGGTTGTGGTTCATGGCGCAGTTGGATCCGACGAGTTCGGTGTACAATACCGTCAGCACCCTGACGCTCACGGTACCGGTGGACGTGACCGCATTGCAGGCAGCGGTCGACGCAGTCGTCGCGCGTCACGAGACCTTGCGGACGACGTTTGAAGCGGTGGACGGGGAACCTTTCCAACGGGTAAATGCACACGCGGCGGTAACGGTCGAGGTGAATGTTCCCACCCTTGAATTCATTCGCCGGCCGTTCGACCTGGAGCGTGGACCGTTGGTGCGTGCCAGCGTGGCCACCGATACGGGAAAGGTGGTGGCGTGCGTGCATCATATCGTTACCGATGGCTGGTCAATGGGCATCTTCCTAAGGGAATTATCGGCCTTGTACGCCGGGCGCGTGCGCGGGATTCCGGTGGCCTTTCCTCCTTTGGCCATCCAGTACAGGGATTATGCGGCGCAGCAACGCATGGAGCTGTCCGGATCCCGCTTGTCGGAATTGTTGGATTTCTGGCGGGCCGAGCTGGCGGGTGCACCGGTGCTGAACCTGGTCACTGACCGGCCGCGCCCCCCGGTGCCGACCTTCCGCGGCGGGACGATCCCGGTGCAGATCCCGGCGGGTGTAGTGGTGAAACTACGGCGGCTGGCCCGGGAGCAGGGCGCCACCCTCTTCATGGCCCTGCTGGCCGGTTTTTCGGCGCTGCTGAGCCGTTATAGCGGGCAGGATGAAGTCGTCATCGGGTTCCCCGTTGCCGGTCGAACCCGCAGCGAAACTGAGGCGCTGATCGGATTTTTTATCAACACCATCGTCTTGCGGTGTGACCTTCGTAATGACCCCCATTTCAGGGAACTGCTTACCAGGACTCGCGATCGTGCCATGCGGGCGTACGCTCACCAGGATCTGCCGTTCGAGAAACTCGTCGAAGACCTCCAGCCCGAACGTGACCTGAGCCGTAACCCTCTGCATCAAGTCGTCCTGCACCTCATCGACTCATCATCCGATGAGGCCAGGGGCGATGCCGGCCGTCTGCACGTTAACACGGGTACGTCACCGTTCGATTTGGTGGTGCATTTAAGGGGCGCCGGCGCAGAACTGAAAGGTGACATCGAATACAGCAGCGACTTGTTCGACCAGCCCTCAGTGGAGCGCCTTGCCCGGCACCTGGTACTGATGTTGGAGAAACTGGCCGATGATCCGGATGGGCCGCTGAGCCGGATACAGATGCTGACGCCAGATGAACAGCGGCAGTTGGCGACGTTTAATGCCACCGCAAGGCCGATCCCGCCGGAGCGTGTCGTTGAGTCAATCGAAGCGCAAGCTGCCCGTGCCCCCGATGCACCCGCGGTCGGCAGGGCGACCTACCGCAGCTTGATCTATGCCGCTAACGGCATCGCCCACCAACTCCTCGCCCGTGGTGCGGGTCCGGATGCACTGATCGCGGTGTCTCTGCCTCGCGGACCGGACCTGGTTGCTGCCCTGCTCGGGATTTGGAAGGCCGGGGCCGCTTACCTCCCATTGGACCCCGATTCTCCCTCGATGCGGCGCCGCCAGATCCTGTCCGACGCCCAGCCCCTGCTCGTCTTCAATGATCCTCATGAGTTCGGTCCACCCCGGCCGCACCCTCCCGCACTGCCCGTGGCCCCAGGCACGCTCGCTTACGTAATTTATACCTCGGGTTCCACCGGCACCCCCAAAGGCGTTCTGGTGGAGCACGCCTCGCTCTCTAACCTCATCGCCTGGCACGTTCGCGAGTACCAGGTAACGGCGCAGGACCGGGCCACCCTGATCGCAAGTCCCGCCTTTGATGCATCAGTATGGGAGCTCTGGCCGTACCTTGCCGTCGGTGCGAGCGTCCATGTGCCGCCCATCGCTGCCCGATCCCCCGCCGATCTCCTTCAATGGCTGGCCGCCGAACGAATCACGATGGGTTTTCTGCCCACCCCGCTCGCCGAAGCAGTACTTGCCGAGCCGATGCCGCCGCACCTGGCATTACGCTTTATGTTGACCGGCGGGGACCTTCTCCATCGCTCACCTCCCGCCGGGTTGTCATTCGAACTGGCTAACCACTATGGACCCACCGAGACTACCGTGGTGGCCACCGCGTGTAGAGTTGAGCCGGGCACGGCCGGAGCACCGCCACCCATCGGCAACCCCATCGACAACGTCCGGGCGGTAGTCGTCGATCAGTACGGCCAACCGCTGCCGGTTGGGGTGCCGGGCGAATTGTGGCTAGGTGGCGCCGGACTTGCCCGCGGCTACCTCAACTCCCCGGAACTCACTGCCGAGCGTTTTGCGTCGTGCGACGGACAACGGATGTACCGCACCGGTGATCGGGTGCGCCGTCGTCGCGACGGCACCCTGGACTTTCTTGGCCGGTTCGATCAGCAGGTCAAGCTCCGCGGATTTCGAATCGAACTGGGCGAGATCGAAAGCCACCTGCAAGCTCACCCGAGCGTGCGCGCTGCGGTGGTCGCTGCACGTGGCGATCGCCTGGTCGCCTACGTCGTACTCTCGTCTCCACTCGAAGGAATCGATTCCCTCCGCGCGCACCTGCGGGCTCGGCTGCCCGGTTATATGGTGCCGGTTAGATTCGAGATCCTGGACGCATTGCCCATGACCGCTAACGGCAAGATCGACAGGCACGCCCTGCCGGTGCCGACCTATGATGATTCGAACTACGCAGCCCCGCGGACGCCTTCAGAGCACACCATCGCCGGGATATGGTCGGGATTACTCGGTCGCGAGCGCGTCGGTGTGTACGACGATTTTTTCGAGTTGGGTGGCCATTCGCTGTTGGCCACACAGGCAGTCTCGCGAATCCGGTCTATCCTTGGCGTTGAACTTTCCGTTGGTGCGATTTTTGACGCGCCGACGGTTGCGAGTCTCGCGGTTGCACTCACGAAGGCACCGCCAAGCGCGCCCGCCGCCCAGACCATCTCACGTGCTCCTCGTGATCGTTACCGTGCCCGGATCGGGGTGGACGGCACGCTGGTGCTCGACGAGCCGTTACGCCGGTTGCTGTACCTTGACCGGAGTTGAGGATCGGCATGGACGCCAGCATCGAGTTCGTGGAAAGCGCCGGCGAAACGACCCTTCTGATCGATGGCGGGCAGGCGATGCAGGGCTGGGAGGCGGACCTCATGCGTCGAAGCGGTGATATCCTCTGCCGCTACGGCTCCGAGTTTATGGAGGTGGGCTTGGGTCTCGGGCTCTCGGCGCTGCACATCGCCAGTCAGCCGACCACCCGGCGCCATACCGTCATCGAGCTGTACCAGCCGGTCATCGACCATTTTCTCGCCCGAACCCCCGCTCTGCCCGCGTCCCTCCAGATCATCCAGGGCGACTTCTTCGCCATGCTGCCGGCGTTGCCCCAAGGCAGCGTTGACGGCCTCTTCTTCGACCCGTATTTGCCGGCCGAAACGCGTAACGATCCAGCCTTTTGGAACGCGGTGGTTCCTTTGATGGTAGCGCTTATCCGGCCCGGCGGTGTATTCGTGCCGTGCTTCACGACGCAGCCGTACTTCCTCTTCATGCCCTTTTTTGAGCGCGCCATCATCGAACGCCGGCACTACACCGCCTACCCACAAACTGCTTATACCGTGGCGAGCTCAGGTCACGCATTCATTCAATGCTATTTCACAGCCGGCTGACGCGCCCGAGCCTATCGTGCCTGCGGCAGTATGGTGACGATCACACTTCCGGGCGCGCCGGGAGACATCGTGGTTGCTAACTGGGATGAAGCCGACCCCTTGGCCGGGATATTCCGGTCGAATCACACGACAACGCACTGGCCACGTAACGTTTTTGCGTATTCGACTTGTTCCAGGCCTGCCTGTTTGAGAGTTGCCGTTTGCACCGTCGCCGGCGTGATCCTGAGGGTGTAGGCCGGATTTGGTGGATCAATCAGCTTATGCATCACTCGCGTCGAATCACCAATCCCGAATCCCCAGCCTGATCCCGTATTGTCGGCTATCTGCCTTAAGTCGTCCACCAGAGTCGCTTCGGCTTGCCAGCCAGTCTTCCAAACTGTCCACGACGGCTGGTCAGGGTCCTTGGCCCAAAAGGTTGCTTTGATCCACTCCTGCCGGGGCCAGTCTTGAATGCGCCGGTTGGACTATCGAACCGGCTGATCGGGCCGAGAGCATTACAATGAGCCGATCGCCCCGGGGCGGCAAGGCGCCGAGTAAGCTGGATCGCCGCAACGCTTTTTGTGCAAGGGTGAAAACCGTTGGGAATGGATTTACGAATAGAAACATATGGCACGTGTCATTGTGACGGGCGGTAGTGGTAAAGTGGGCCGGGCATGCGTTGCAGAACTCCTGCACCACGGCTACGAAGTGTTCAACCTTGATGCCCTGCCGCCGGCGGAAGAACGCGCCCGGTTCACGCAAGTTGACCTCGCCGACTATGGCCAGACCATCGATGCGCTGTCGGGTGTGGATGAACTCTACCGCCACGTGGACGCTATAGTGCACTTGGCTGCCATCCCGAGGCCCTCGGCATACCCGAATGCCGTGACCTTCAGGGTTAACACGCTAAGCACTTACAACGTCTTTGAAGGCGCGCGCAAGCTGAACATCAAAAACGTGGTGTGGGCGTCCAGCGAAACGCTGCTGGGCCTTCCCTTCGAGGCGCCGCCGCCGTACATCCCGCTGGATGAAGAGTACCCCGCCCGCCCGGAAACCGCGTACTCGCTGTCGAAGCTGTTGGGCGAGGAGATGGCCAAACAATTCTGCCGGTGGGACCCGGAGCTGAAAATTGTGGGGTTACGCTTCTCTAACGTTATGGAACCGGACGACTACGCGAAGTTTGCGGGGTTCGATGCCGATCCGAATCTGCGCAAGTGGAACCTGTGGGCGTACATCGATGTGCGCGACGCCGCTCAGGCGATCCGCAAAGCCCTGGAGGCGCCGCTCAAAGGATTTCAGGCGTTCCTCATCGCCAACGCCGACACCGTCATGAGCAGGCCCAATGCGGAATTGATCGCCGCCGCCTACCCTGGAGTGCCGCTGAGCAAAGAGGTCGGGCCGAACGAGACGCTCCAGTCCATCGAGAAAGCCCGGCGTGTGTTGGGCTACGAACCGCAGTACAGCTGGCGGAGCGAAGCGACCGTTCAGAACCGGGCAGCAGGATGAACCACGTGCGGCCTGAGCCCATGAACCTGGCCAGGCAAGAAGGGCCGGACGCGGCAGTTCGTGCTTGTTCATGCGTTCAGGCGTTCAGGCGTTCAGGCGTTCAGGCGCCGCCTTGCCGGCGACCAATGCCTTGTTAAACGCAATTATTAAAAGCGGTTGAATAATGTTCATGTGAACACTATCCTTGGCCAGCGCGCTCACCACGAGGCGCACTGGACATAAAACGAGTATGGCTGCAAAGAATAAATCCCAAGGAGAAAACCTGCCTTCCAACGCACGGAAAGATCCGGACGATTGGGTTACCAAAGATGAACCCAGTACCGGGGCTCAACGTTCTTACCTGCATACGTTGGCTACGGAAGCCGGTGAAGACCTCGACGAAAATCTTACGAAAGGCGAAGCCTCAAAGAAGATTGAGGAACTGCAGCAAAAGACCGGGCGAGGATCGAAGTCCGAGTAGCGGTGAAAGATAGTGAGTCGGGGATCCGCTCCGTGTAGCGGAAGGTGAGGTTTCAAAGTGCTTGCGCCAGTTAGAATACTGACAAATCTAACCTGGCGTTGAGCTTTCGCTCCAGCACACTCCCGATCAGCTTTCAGGTTTGGCAACGGGAGTATAAAAGATTGTCGCGTCCTCGCCCGGTGAGACGCCCGCGTTCCGGCCCTGGGATTCTAACCGGCGCCTTTGCTTGCCGCCGGCGAAAACGCCCGGAGGTCGCGGGAAATGAACCAGATTCCGCACAACCTTCTACGCGGAATCGGCAGTACCACCCTTGGCTGCATGCCGGTCTGGCCCGGTCTCACGCATGAGGTGGCCAACGCGGGCGCTATCGCGCCTGCCGGGCCGTCCGGACCCTCGGATGCACGAACACGAAAAGGAACGGCCCCTTAAACGTTTATATCAAACAAGGGATTTACTTGACCTTTTAAAACGGTCGTTTTAATCTGGGGCATGGTGGTTCACGCAGCTAAAGGTAACGCCCCTGAACGTCGTGAGGACACGACGCGCGCCAAGATCCTGAGCGCGGCCGGCGAGGTCTTCGCCGAGCAAGGCTTCGAGGGCGCCACCATTCGCGCCATCACCGAAAGGGCCGGGGTCAACATTGCCGCGGTCAATTACCACTTCCGCGATAAGGCTGAACTTTACGCTCGCGTGGTCGTGGATGCCTGCCTGGCGAGAGCGGCGTTTCGCGAGGTCATGGCTGAGGCTGGCGGGTCACCGGAGGACCGGCTCCGCAGCCTAATCTGCCACTTTCTCGAATTCTTGCTCGATCCGGCTCAGCCGGGATGGAAACGGCGTCTGATGGCCCGCGAGATGGCTAACCCGACCACGGCGCTGGACGAACTGGTGGAGAAGAATATCCGGCCGCTGCGAGATGAATTTCTCAGGCCGGTCCTTCACGAACTTACCGGCGGATGTTTCAACCAACGCCAACTCAGCTACATCGGCTCAAGCGTCATGGGTCAATGTCTCTATTTTCTCCAGTCCCGGCCCATCATCGAGCGCCTGAATCCCGATTTTAGCGTCGGCAAGGCCGAAATCGCCGAGATTGCCGAGCACATCACCCGCTTTTCGCTGGCCGCCATCACGGAACTGACCCGTCAGGCGCGCGCCACCCGTCAACCTTGACTTAACCCGCTCTGCCTCATGAGTGCCTCCTCCGTTGCTACCCCACGTACCGGCTTCAAAGCCGCGGACGGCAATCGGCCTGCGGTGGGCGGCCAGATCGCCGGTCCTTCCAATGCGGCTCCTCGAAAACCGAAGCGGTCCGCTCGCCGTCGTGCCGTGCTGTGCGCCATTGGCGCGCTTGGCTTGGCCGGTGCCGCTTACTGGTACCTTGGCAATGCCGGTTATGAAACGACCGACGATGCTACCATCGAAACGCACGTCATCCAAGTCAGCCCTAAAATTTCGGCGCACGTCAGAGCAGTCCATGTTGACGATAACTATGAAGTCAAGCGGGGCGATCTGTTGATCGAACTGGACCCGCGCGACTACGAAGTCAACCTCGCCAGCGCCGCCGCCAGCCTTGCCTCGGCTCAGAGCAAGCTGACCGAAGCGGAGGCTCAACGGCAGGTGGCTCAAGCTGGCCTCGGCCAGGCAAGAGCGGACCTCGAGGGCGCCCAGGCAACGGCGGATAACGCCGAGGCCGATCTCAAGCGGAACGAGAAACTTTATCAGACGCGGGTGATCGACCGGCGCGAATATGATGCCTCGGTCGCCCAAGCCAAAAGCGCGGACGCCAACGTGGCGTCCGCAACGAAGAAAGTGGGTTCGCAAGAGGCGCAACTCCGGCTGGCGGCCGCGCAGTACGCCACGGCTGCTTCGGAGATACAACAGGCGGAAGCACAACGGCAGCAGGCGCAGCTGCAATTGTCATACGCCAAAATCTTCGCTCCTTTTAGCGGCCGGGTGACGAAGAAGAGCGTTGAACCCGGTAACTACGTTCAACCGGGGCAAACCCTTTTTTCGCTCGTTCTGCCTGAGGTTTGGGTAATCGCCAACTTCAAAGAGACCCAGCTAAAGGGTATGAACGCCGGCCAGCCCGTCTCGGTGCGGGTTGATGCGATTCCCGGCCGCGCTTTCAAGGCGCACGTCGAGAGCTTTCAGGTGGGCACCGGCGGCCGGTTCACTTTGTTGCCGCCGGAAAATGCCACTGGTAATTTCGTTAAAGTCGTCCAGCGGGTGCCGGTTAAGATTGTGTTCGATGAGCCCCCAGCGCAGCTCGCGCGGCTCTGGGCCGGCGAGTCGGTGGAACCCAGGGTCAACGTTCGTGACGTCGTTGCAGAGCGCAGCCGTCGCGCCGACCCGCTTCCGCCGGCCGTCCTCGGCGCAGCGGACCCTGCCGCGGCGGCCGCTGAACCATAAGTTGGGGCTGATCTTCCGAAACCGAGACTAAGCCGGACGGCAAATGGTATGAGCCACACGATCACGCCAAGCGGGCGCACCATCAATCCGTGGTGGATCGGCCTGACGCTGACTCTTGCCACTTTCATGGAACTGCTGGACACCAGCATTGCCAACGTCGCGTTGCCGCACATCGCCGGGGGCCTTGGAACCAGCCTCGACGAAGCCACCTGGGTGCTGACCAGTTACTTGGTGGCTAATGCGGTGGTCCTGCCGCTGAGCGCCTGGCTGAGCCGCGCGTTCGGCCGGAAGAACTATTACATGGCTTGTGTGGCCCTTTTCACGCTCAGTTCGTTTTTGTGCGGGGTGGCCCCGAACCTCGGGCTGTTAATCTTCTTTCGGGTGTTGCAGGGCGTGGCCGGAGGCGGCCTCGCCCCTTCGGAACAGGCGATGCTGGTGGACGCCTTTCCGCCCGCCAAACGCGCCGCGGCCTTTGGCCTTTACAGCATGGCGATCGTGTTGGCGCCGGCCCTCGGACCAACCCTGGGCGGGTGGATCACCGATAATTCCACCTGGCGCTGGATCTTTTTTATCAACCTCCCCGTCGGCCTTCTATCGCTCTTCCTGACCAGCCAGTTAGTAACCGACCCACCTGCGTTCACCGAGGAGCGCCGGCGGGTTAGCCACTCGGGCCGGACGCGGATCGATTATGTGGGGATTTTGCTGATCGCCGTTGGTCTTGGCTGCCTGGAGGTGGTCCTCGACAAAGGTCAGGAGGATGACTGGTTCGGCAGCCCGTTCATCACCGCGTTCACGGTAATCAGCGTGATTGCATTAATCGCTGCGATCCTTTGGGAGTTTCACCACCAGGATCCGGTCGTTGATCTATCGCTGCTGGCAAACCGGAATTTCGCCCTCGCTTGTGCGCTCTTCTTCCTGTTCGGATTTATCCTGTTCAGTACCACCGTGCTGATGCCTCAGCTGCTGCAACTGCTCGACCGGTACGACGCCACCACGGCGGGAATGGCCCTCACGCCCGGCGCCCTCGTCATTGTGGCCATGGCACCGTTTATCGTGCGCCTTATTCCGATCGTCGGGGCGAAACGACTCATTTTTACCGGGTTCCTCTTTTTGGCGATAGCGGTGTGGCGCCTGAATCATCTTACCCTGCAGGCGGACTACTGGGTCTTCGCACGCGCGCGCATGCTGCAAGGCTTTGGGCTGGGTTTTCTGATCGTCCCCATCACGCAAGTTGCCTATTCCTATCTGCCGGCGGAGAAGAATAATAAGGCGAGCAGCCTGACGAACTTGTTTCGCAACGAAGGCGCCAGCTTCGGCATCACGTTTGCCAACACCGTCCTGGCGCAACGCGCCCAGTTTCACCAAAGCATTCTCGCGCAACACCTGACTGCCGACCGTTCGACTTATCGCGATTGGCTTCAGCAGGCCACCAGCGCCTTCGTTCACGCCGGGTACTCCGTCCTTGAGGCAGCCAAGCGGGCGGAGGGTCAGCTCTACGGCGTGCTTACTCAGCAGGCGTCGCTTCTCTCTTATTTCGACTGTTTTGCCGGTTTGATCCTACCGGCCTGTGCCGGACTGCTTCTGGCGGTGGCCATCAAAGGTTTCAAATCCCCCAATCAACCGGCTGACGCGCATTAAAGGGATTTGCTTGCCTGTTAAATGCTGGCTCGGAAGGTTTGTACCGCCTGTAGAACCAAGCAGAAGCTCGGAATCGTCGAAAACATAAAACCCTTATGCCGCGCCATTACGACCACATCGATTTGCGGGTGGGCAGCCTGACGGCCGTCCGCGAGTTTTATGAACTGCTGCTGCCGGCGTTGGGTTTTACGCGGCAGATGCGAATTCCCGGCTGGCTGCAGTACGAAGCCCCGGCATCGGATGGCCGACCGGAAGCATTTTTCGGAGTAACGGAGTCGGCTGGGCATGTGCCCAATGCAAACCGCATCGCCTTCTGGGCGGAAAACCCGGCGGAAGTCGATCGCTTGGCCGAGGTGGCCAGTCGCGCAGGTGCCCGCCACGTGGAAGGCCCCGCATGGGAATCCCCCACCTATTATGCGGTTTTCTTTGAGGATCCGGGGGGCAATCGGTTAGAATGCTGCCACCGCGTTCTCAAACTTTAGATCTTACTGTTGTGGCAGCCTCAAAACATCAACGGCCCGGTTCGAAAACCTCCGCGCCTTCAGGACCGTATGATACCGTTTTGACGGCCATGGAGGTAAAATCTTATCGTCTTTCCGGGTGCCCTGCCGGCGTTACACCTATCAGACCGTATAAACGGTCTAGGCCCAATGGGCCGTAAGACGGTCTCCCGGCCCGTTGGACCTAAGACCGGTTCAACCAAGTACGGAGCATCCGCCGGCGCCGACATCCCCTGAGCCGACATTCTACCCAGATAACTCTCTGAATGGTATTAGGTGGGAATGGCGGGATGCTCAGGGCCGGCTTAAGTGAGAACGGGACCAGTCACACGACGCCGCGGCAAAACACGGCTGGTACGCGGCTGGTATAAGAATGCCAAAATGTCCCGCTAAGGGTCGGTTAATCTCGTGAAACCATCATCGCTCCAGCGTTCGCTGCCTACCCCGTGATGCACGACGAAGAGGCCGTCCGGATCATATTTATCCTTGACCGCGAGTAGCCTGGCGTAATTCGAACCCCAAAAGGATTGCTGCCATCCGTCGTCGAAGAAATTGCTCTCTGCCACATAGGAGCCGGGGTTCGCAAGCACCTTGCGTACTTCGTTCATGGCTCGATCGATCGCCTCGGCCTGACGGCGGGCGGTCGGCAGGTCCGGTTCGTGACCTGGGATGCCGGGATACGCCGGCGGTCCCTCAGCGCCGCTGATCATCAGGGCAAAGGCGTCTAGAACGGCGGGGTTCATCGCCGTGTCTTTCGCGGCAGCGACGACTTCGGGTGGGGCGCCCGCAAGGCCCTTGTTGAAGTGTAAGGACACGCGCCAATGCCGGGAGGCCGCGAACACGGCTTCGGCAAGGTGCGCCTGCTGATCCGCTTGGAGAAGGGCGGCAGGAATCCAGGCGGATTGGTAGCCGTGCAGAACCTGGCCCGCCTCCTGCAGGTTGCTCGCCCAGAATACGTTGGCTTCGGGCGCGCCGGGACGGTCATCGGCAAGCACCAGTCCGGGAAGTTTTCTTAGAAATGCGGGATCCCAAAAGTGCTGGGCCGGCCCCGCGGGGATCAACGGCCCTGACGCGATGCGGAAATCCTGTGGGGCGTCTGCCACCCACTCAAAGAACGGCTGCCAGACGGCCTTGGCCTGCTGCTGGTTAAGCCCTTGGAACACCATCAAAATCATGAGCGCGTTGTCGGGCCGGAAGGCCATTTGTTCGCCCCAGTGGGGGTTGAACAGCGCTTCGTGATAAAATTCCAAGGCCTTGCCGACCAGACGGCGGAACGCGCTTTCAGAGGTCGCCTGGATGGTGGTGAAGACCGCGCCGAAAAACTCCGGCAGACGATGCGTCCGCAGCGTCAGTCGAGTCACCACGCCCAGGCTGCCGCCGCCGCCCTTCAGGCCCCAGAACAGGTCCGGATTCGTGCAGGCGTTGGCGATCCTAACGACGCCATCGGCGGTAACAACCTCAGCTTCCAACAGGCTGGCCGCCGCCATCCCGTAGGCTTTCGAGAAGCTGCCGAAACCGCCGCCCTGGACCAGGCCCGCGACGCCGACGGTCATGCAGCCGCCACCCTGCACGTAGCGTCCCCCCTTGGTGGTTACGGCCTCGTAAACGTGCCCCCACACCGCCCCCGCGCCGACTGTTACGGCCTCCTCCGGTGGATATTGCCCGGCGCACCCGGTTCCCACGAAGGCATCGTGCAAAGTGACGCCGTGCATCCTCCGGGTCCAGATCAGCAAGGAATCCGCGGCATTGGAGGTGCCCTGATAACTATGACCGCCGCCTTTCACGACGAGGCGCAACCGGTTCTCGCGGGCGAAATTGACAGCCGCCACCACGTCATCGGCGGTTTCGGCGGCCACCGCGTAAGCGCTCGGTCGGGATGTCCAGCCGCCGACCCAGCCGAGGGTTTGCGTCAGCCCAACCTCGTCGCCGAGGTAGTAGGGATTCCTCAGTTCCTTGAAAAGTTGGGCGCAGTTGGAGCCCGGCGGGGCCTCCAGGCAAGCCGCCAGCGGCGACCGAACCTTCAAAAGGCGGCCCCGGACTTCCTGGTTAAGACGGTTCCAACCAGCTTCGGAGGGCCACTCGGGGTCAGCCGGACGGGCGCGTGACGCGGTACGGGTGACCGTCTCTGCCTGCAACGGGCCCGACATCCACCGTCCAATGTGCGTCAGGAAGGGAATCGCCGTGACCATCTGCAGCAGACGCCTGCGGGTCATCCGGCTTCTTTTCGCTGGCTGGTCCATGCTCGCTTGTTTCTCTGAGATAAATGGGGTACGCGCCCCATGCCGTCGCAGCTTACCACCACCAGGTCTGCCGGCGCAAACCATCGGGCGGCCATAAACGCCGCCACCTGGTCGGCGACATGCGCGGTTTGGGTCCTTCGCTCAGCCCTGGGTCGTGCGAATCCGGCGGGACGGCTTGCCGTTCGGACAGATCGTGGACTTCAGGCGCAAAACACCGTCGTGCCCATACCTTTGGTCGACGTGAATCCAACGTAAAATTTTTTTTGGGTTTCTTTCAGCTTCGCTTCAGGTTGCGGTGCAATATTGTCAGCACAGAAACCGAAACCATTGCATCCTCCCATGCGCTCCATACCACCTCCTCGAGCCCGCACGAAAACGTCTCCGACCGCTCCCGCCGTGGAATCGGACACCCCTTCGGAGCCATCCGCCGTTTCCACCTATTCCTCCTCTCGTCCGCTGACCAAAAACAAACACCTTCTCAGGTGGGTCGAAAAGATCGCCGCTCTCACGCATCCGCAGTCGATTCACTGGGTGGACGGCTCGGAGGCCGAATACGAGGCGCTCTGCGCGCAATTGATCGCAGGCGGCACTTTCATCAAGCTCAACCAGGAACTTTGGCCGGGCTGCTACTACGCGAAATCCGATCCCGGCGACGTCGCGCGCGTCGAGGACCGCACCTTCATCTGCTCGCTCTCAAAGGATAGCGCGGGGCCGACCAACAACTGGGTGAACCCCTATGAAATGCGCCACAAGCTCAAGCAGCTCTTTGCCGGCTGCATGCGCGGGCGCACCATGTATGTGCTGCCGTTCAGCATGGGACCCCTCGACTCGCCCATGGCGCAGATCGGCGTGCAGCTCACCGACTCGCCCTATGCCGTTGTCAATATGCGAATCATGGCGCGCGTGGGCCTGCCCGTTTTCAAGGAAATCGACGCCAGTACCAAACGCGTTGTGCCTTGCGTCCATTCGGTGGGTGCGCCGCTTAAACGCGGTGAGAAAGACGTCCCCTGGCCGTGTAACGCCGACAAATACATCGTGCACTTTCCCGAGACGCGCGAAATCTGGAGCTACGGCTCCGGCTACGGCGGAAACGCCCTGCTCGGCAAGAAATGTTTCGCCCTGCGCATCGCTTCCAACATCGCCCGCGACGAAGGCTGGATGGCCGAACACATGCTCATTTTGGGCGTCGAAGACCCGCGGGGTGAGAAAACCTACGTGGCGGCGGCTTTCCCAAGCGCTTGCGGCAAGACCAACTTCGCCATGCTTATCCCGCCGGCTCATTTCCAAGAGGACGGCTGGAAAATCTGGACCGTCGGCGACGACATCGCTTGGCTGCGGCCGGACGCCGAGGGTCGCCTGCGGGCCATCAACCCCGAGGCCGGCTTTTTCGGGGTCGCTCCCGGTACCTCGGCCAAAACCAACCCGAATGCCATGGCCACCTTGGCGAAAAATGCCATTTTCACCAACGTCGCTCTCACACCCGAAGGGGGCGTCTGGTGGGAGGGCATGACCGACACACCGCCTGCCGAGTGCCTCGACTGGCAGGGCCAAAAGTGGACGCCGGAAATCGGCCGGCAAACCGGCGCAAAAGCCGCGCATCCCAACGCCCGTTTTACGGCACCCGCCGCGCAATGCCCCACCATTGACCCTGCCTGGGAAGACCCAGCCGGCGTGCCCATCAGCGCCATCATTTTCGGCGGCCGTCGCGCCACCACCATGCCGCTCATTTACCAAGCCTTCAACTGGAGTGCAGGCGTCTATATCGGCGCGACCATGGGCTCCGAGATGACCGCCGCCGCCGCCGGGACCGTCGGCAAGGTGCGCCGCGATCCGATGGCGATGCTTCCCTTCTGCGGCTATCACATGGGAGATTATTTCCGTACCTGGATCAGCATGCAGCGCTCCCTCAGCGAGACGCCCCGCCTCTTTCATGTGAACTGGTTTCGCAAGGACGCCGGCGGTAAATTCCTCTGGCCCGGCTTTGGGGAAAACATGCGTGTGCTCAAATGGATAGTGGACCGCGCGCGCGGCCGCAGCGTGGCGAAGGAAACGCCGCTCGGCTGGCAGCCGCGCTACGAGGACATCGACTGGACAGGCCTGGACTTCTCCAAAGAACGCTTTGAGGAACTTCAGCGCGTGGACCGCGCTGCCTGGCGCCAGGAAGTGATCGGGCATGAGGAACTATTCCTTGACCTCCACGATCATTTGCCCAAGGAGATGGTTTACGAGCGCGAACTCTTGATCTGCCGGCTGTAAGCGCCGTCGACGCACTGCCGGGGACGAAACCGCACCCGCGCTTGATCCGAGAATTCAAGCCCTCCGGTTACGGCGCAACGGCGCGCTAAAGCCTGTATCGGTCTAGCCCTGGTGGCTGCTCCTCTTCCGGGGGAGCGCACGCGCCCTCGCGTGCGCTCCCGGTACGCAAAAGTCTTTTGAACGATTGTTTGCTGGTAATGGCTTGCATACCCCTGCAAAACGCTTCAATCCAGGATCGCGATGCCAAAGCAACCGCCGCCCGCCGGGACGACGGCATGCTCGGGCGGCTAAATCGCGCCGCCGCGAGACGACGGACGGGACACTGCCGAACTTTCCGTGGGGGATTTCGGGTGCACCACAAGGAAGCCGCGAACGTGTCGGATTCTTCCACTGCCGTACAGCAGGTGCGACCCGTTGGGCGGCAGGGGATAGTAAACGTGGGTGGTGCTTTTTCGAATGACCATAAAAGGTTTACTCCTTTCTTTGGAGTTACCGCCACGATGCTACGGCGAGATCGGCGTGTTCGCTATGGGCCAAAAGACCCGCGATGAAACGTGCCTCGGAACCTGAAACAGAATGTCTTGTCTCCCGATCTTGAAGGATTTCTGAATGCCGAACAAAAATCTCCCCCCGGCACAGGCTGGGCGGTGCACAAATCGTTCCGGCCTCAGGTCACCCCAAGGTTTCTTCCGGTTTCCTGCGCCCCTCCATAAGGGTCCCGACGCTTTGCCGCAAGACGCCCACTCCGGTGGTGGGCTTGCTTTTGCGAAGCCGATCTTGATAGATATCGTCTCCGGGCTGGAGCCCTCATCATGCGCATCAAAATAATCAATCCTAACACCAGCAGCAGCATGACCGAAAGGATCGGGCTGTACGCCCGGCGGTTCGCGGCGCCGGGAACGGACACCGTCGCGGTCAGTCCGGACTTCGGCCCGCCTTCGATCGAAGGCTACTACGATGAGGCGCTGGCGGTGCCGGGTTTGCTTGCGGAAATTCGCCGGGGGGAGGCTGAACAATTCGACGGCTACGTGATCGCATGTTTTGGGGATCCCGGCTTGTTCGCGGCGCGCGAACTTGCCCGTGGTCCCGTAGTTGGAATAGCGGAGGCGGCGATGCATTTTGCCAGCGTGGTCGCCCCGGGATTCAGCGTTGTCACGACGCTGGCTCGAACCTGCGGGATGGCCTGGCACCTTGCCGAAATTTACGGGATGAAACGATTCTGCCGCAACGTGAGGGCGGTGGAAATTCCGGTGCTTGATCTATCGGATGCAAAGGTAGCACCTCTCTTGATCGAAGAGTGCAGACGGGCTTTGATTGAGGATGGGGCTGGAGCGATCGTGCTCGGCTGTGCCGGAATGGTGGACCTGTGCGAGACCATCAGCTCCGAAATCGGCGCCCCGGTCGTCGACGGCGTCACTGCCGCTGTGAAATTCGTCGAATCACTGGTGGCCCTGGGCCTATCCACGAGCAAGCGTGGTGATTACGCCTCACCTCTGCCGAAGAAGTATCTCGGTTTGCTCGCCGGCATGAGCCCCACGTAGCCCGGCTGCCGCTTCGGAAGCTATAGTTTTGACCTGGGCGCCTTTCTTCCTTATCGATTTGAACTTAACTGCGTTATACAATGAAGATAATTCAATTTCATCGCCGCCAGTTCCTGAACGGAATTGTGCTCGTAGCGCTTGGATCGGTGTTATTTTCCGGTTCGCTTCTCGCCGAGGACGTTCTGAAGATCGGCGTACTCGGTGTGATGAGTGGGCCCGCTGCTTCGTGGGGCCTCGTCAACAAATATTGCGCCCAAACTTCAGCCCAATTATACAACGAGCAGGGCGGGTTTGAAATCGGAGGCAAGAAGTACAAGATCGACGTCGTTGCAGTCGACGACAAAAATGATCCCAAGTTAGCCGTGTCCGGCTGCGAACGTCTGACCAAGCAGGACGGTATCCACTACATCATCGGGCCGAATGTCGACACGACGGCTACGAGCGTCCAGCCTGTTGCCGAAGCTTCGGGCGCCATCTACTTCCCGTATGCTTTCCAAAAGTCCCTTTATTCACCCCCGCATGGCAACGCAGTCCTGGGAATGATCGCGTCTTACCAGGCCGGGCCGATTATTTATAAATACCTGATGGAGAAAAAGGGCGTAAAATCAGTGAGCTTTATTGCCCGCAACGAGTCGGACCCGCTCAATCAGCGGGATGAAGGCGTCCAGGCTGCCAAGAAACTCGGTCTGCAAATCAAATCTTCCAACGACACCTACGAGCCGGGCACCACCGACTTCTTTCCGGTGATGTCGCGCGTCGTGAGCAACGGCGCCGACCTCATCGTCCTCTCCGGTGTTGCACCGGCTGATGCGCCACTCTTGCTCAAAAGCGCCCGTGAACTCGGCTTCAAGGGGATTCTCTCGACGGAGACCGCCCAGGATATCAAGATTCTGAACGAAGTCGCGGGGCCGGCCGCCGAAGGCTTCATCTCCGTCGGAGGCGCCAGCACACCTGAAATCCGTAGTCCGGAGATGGAAAAGTTTGCAGCGCGTTACACGAAAGTCGCGGGGGAATGGAATGACGAGGCCGGGACTAAGGTCTACGCCCTGGAGATAATCCTGCAAACCCTCCGAACGGCGGGGCCCGAGGCGATCAATAACGTCGACCTATTTAAGAGGGCAATGGACAGTTTCAGCATGAAAAACCCGTTCCTCAAAGAGGATAAGCCGCTGAAATATGTGGGTACGGCTTACTTTTCACAAGCCCGGCAGATCGGAGTCCCCATGGTAGTCAACGAAGTCAAAGGCGGTAAGTTCCAGACCCTGTTTGTCGGCAGCGTCGAGTGATCGGGTTTCGCCGGCCCGTCCCGGCAACCCCCTTTGCGGCGATTCGAGATTCGAAACGGAGGACACGATTCTGCAACAAGTGCTGCTCAATGGCGTCGTACTGGCCGTCAATTACGCCCTGATCGCGCTGGGAATCACCTTGATTTTCAGCATCATGAACATTCTGAACTTTGCGCATGGGCAGATGTTCATGATCGGTGGGTTCGTCGTCTATTACTTTTATGGCCTTTTCGGCGTCAACTATTTCGCCGGCCTCGTTGCAGTCGTTGTCGTGCTCGGCCTGGTAGGATGGTGTTTTGAGGCCTTCTTCTTCAGGCGAATGCGCAAGATGGCAACCCGGGAAGAGAATGCCATGCTGCTTGCTGTCGGTACGGCCCTGCTGCTGGAGAATCTCGCGCTTACTTTCTTCGGAGAAAAGCAGCGGGGCGTGCCTCCCGTTGTGAGTGGTGTATTTAGGATCGGAGACGCCTTTCTGCCGGCCGGCCGCCTGCTTGTCATGGTTCTTGCCCTCGTCCTCATCATCGGCCTTCTCCTGTTTGTTCAATATACAAAGCTGGGACGTGCCCTGCGCGCCCTGGCTCAGGATCGCGAGGTAACCTACCTCATGGGCGTTAACGTCGATCGTGTAGCTGCACTCGGTTTTGCCCTTGGCGCGGCGCTCGCCGGTCTGGCCGGTGGTCTTCTCATAACCGTCTTCGGGATCAACTCCGGCGTCGGGACCGTATACTCCATAAAGGCCTTCATCATGATTATGATCGGAGGTGCCGGTATCGTGCCCGGAGCGATTCTCGGCGCGGTAGTGCTGGGATTTGCCGAAGCGATTGGTTATGCGCTTCTGCCGGGGTCGATCACCTATCTTTTGATCTTTGTCGGTTTAATCGTCTTCCTGCTGTTCCGGCCGCAGGGACTAATGGGTAAGCCATGGGGGTAAACAAAACGATCAGATGCACCAGGTGACTGACGATGGCGGCCAGACAACGGCCGGCGAAGCAGGTGATGCTCTTACCCCTCGACGAATCATTCGGTTTACAGGTTTTGTCCTCCTGCTGTTCGTGGGAGTGCCGGTGATCCTCGGGAGATGGCCCTACTTCATTACGGTGCTGACCAACGCCGCTGTTTTGTCGTTTATCAGTCTCGGCGTGTGGATCACTTTCTCGATCGGGCGCATGAATCTGGCGCAGGGTGCATTTGCTCTGGTCGGCGGCTACGTGACCGCCATCCTCGCCACCCGCTACGGGATTTCATTCTGGGTCTGCCTGCCGCTATCGGGTCTCGTTTCGGCTGCCCTGGGCGCGCTGATCGGCTGGCCCATGCTCCGGCTCAAGGGCGTCTATTTCGCAATGACGACGCTGAGCCTGACGGAGGCCATCAGGCTGCTCGCGCTTAACGGCGGCGACGTAACGAAAGGCGCGACCGGCATCGTCAATGTCCCTCCCCCCGGAGCCATACGGGTCCTCGGGCTGACGGTTTTGCCGCCGTTCAGTAGTGCCGATCCCATGCCTTATTATTTCCTTGCCTCTGCAATGCTGGCGCTCGGGCTGATCGGCGTCTGGCGACTGTCGACCAGCCGGCTCGGCTGGGTGTTCCGATCTCTCCGGCAAAATGAAGATCTCGCGACATCGATCGGCATTAACGTCGCGAAGTATCGCGTCATGGCCTTCTCCCTGTGTTGTTTCATGGCCGGAATCGGGGGTGCATTTTTTGTCGCGTCTCAGCAGAACATTTACCCCTCCAGCTATACCGTCGCGGATTCCGTGAATTTCCTGCTCTACTGCTTCCTTGGTGGGCTGGACTACCTGTTTGGCCCGGTTGTCGGTGCATTCCTCCTCGTGATCGCTTTCGAGCTTCTGCACGCGATCCAGGACTATCAGACCCTCATCTACGGCGCCCTGATGATCTTCTGCATGCTCTGCCTGCCAAACGGTATTTTGAGCCTCCGCCTGCGCCGCGTTGGCGAACGCCAAAACTCCAAGGCATAGCCCATGCCCATCCTCGAGGTTCAGGGAATAACCAAGCGTTACGGCGGTCTGATCGCCGTCAATAACGTGAGCTTCTCGGTTGAAAAGGGAGAAATCGTGGCCGTTATCGGACCTAATGGAGCGGGTAAGAGCACGCTGTTTAAGTTGATAAGTTCCTTCGTGCCGCCGACCTCCGGCAAAGTGGTATACGGCGGACAGACGATCACCGGCCTGCCGCCTCATGAAGTTGCTCGACGGGGCGTGGTGCGGACGTTTCAGGAGACGACGATCTTCAAAGAAATGACGGCCTTGCAGAACGTCATCGTCGCTCACCACCTGCGCTGTAGTGCTTCAGCCTTCGGCATTTATTTTGCAACTCCGAAGGCGCGTGCGGACGAGGTAAGGTTCCGGGAACGTGCGACAGAGATCCTGGACTATTTGGGTTTGGGTGCCGTAAAACGCCTGCGGGCGCGCAACCTTCCTCATGGCCATCTGCGCGCACTCGGCATCGCAATTGCAATGGCGGCCGAACCGGCCTTGTTATTACTCGACGAACCCTTCGCCGGCATGAATCTCGAAGAAACGGATGTAGCCGTAGAAATGGTGCGCGGCATTCGCGACCGCGGCGTGACGGTTGTACTCGTGGAACACGATATGTCGGCTGTCATGCGGATCAGCGACAAGATCATCGTTCTGAATTTCGGCCTCAAAATCGCGGAAGGCGCGCCGGCCGAAATCCAGCGGAACGATGCAGTGATTGAAGCCTATTTAGGCCGGCCCGACGACGAATTAGGACATTGAGCCATGTATTTCGAGCTCCGGAATATCAGTGTCTTTTATGACAAAGTGCGGGCCCTTGATAACGTGTCGTTGAATTTGGAGAAAAGTGAAATTGTCGCGCTCATCGGTGCCAACGGCGCAGGCAAAACGTCGACGCTCAGGGCCGTTACCGGTCTGGCCAGGCCTACAGCCGGGGAAATTTGGTTCAATGGCCGGCGCATCGACAAGCTCGATCCGGCTGCCATCGTCGGGCTCGGCATTTCAATGGTGCCGGAGGGACGCCATGTCTATCCCTTCATGTCTGTAAAGGACAACCTGCTGATGGGAGCCTATCTGCGCAAAGACAAGGGAGGGATCGAGCAGGATCTGCAGAAGAGTTTTGCCCGTTTCCCGCGGCTGAAGGAGCGACTGCGGCAACAGGCCGGCAGTCTCTCCGGTGGCGAGCAACAAATGCTTGTCATCAGTCGCGCCCTGATGGCCCGCCCGCAGCTGATTCTTCTGGACGAACCTTCGCTCGGGCTTGCGCCCATGGTCGTCCGTGACATCGCTCGGGCCATCGTCGAGATCAATCGCGAGGAAGGAATCAGCGTCATCCTCGTCGAACAGAACTCTCGGATGGCCCTCAAAATCTCGAATCGCGCCTACGCCCTGGAAACCGGCCGGATCGCGCTGACGGGCAAGTCGGCCGATCTGCTCAATGACGATCACATTCGCAAGCTTTATCTTGGCCTGGCGCGATCGTAAGTATCCGGCGGACGCCCCCAGTTCGGGCGGACGCCATCCGCGTTGCGCTCGTACGGCAGCTTTGCCGTTGCCCGTCGGGATTTCGCGAATTACGAGGTGAAGGTCCAAGCCTCCGAAGCGTTCACTGTCAACCGGTCATTGCGACCCTGCAGATGGCCTTCTTGGGTGAGCCGCTCCCGGCCCGCGGGGCCGGCTTCCCGGCTTTCGTTTGGCTGGTCTCACTGCCGGGCCCGCGCTTTATCAAAGACATCCACGAACTGCCGGTAGCGCCGGGCAATCTCGGCGACGGCAGCTTCCCGCGGCGTCTTCTTTTCCCGCCACTCGACCAGCGGCTCCCAAAAGACGGTGCGCCCGACGGCAAATCCGATGAAGCCCGGCACCTGGGCAGCGGTCGTTAGCCATTCATGAACCTTTTCGTCGTTTTCGCCCCGGCCCAGGATAATACAGCCCACTTTGTCCCGGCCATCACGGCGCGCCGCGGCCACCACCTGCTCGCAATCTTCCTGGCGGTCGAGGCCCTCGATCTTCCAGACGTCCGGTTCCACGCCCGCGTCCTGAAGCTGCCGGATCGTCCGGACCATCAGCCGGGGCCGGATCTCCCGGTCATAAGCAGCTTTATCCCCGTGAACCTCATCCAATTCCTCCTTTTCCGGCGGCACCAGCAGCTCGAACATGAAGCGGCTGCCGCCCTCCGTGTGCAGGTAATCCGACAGGCGCCGCAGACGGGCGGCTTGCTGCTGGTTCAGGGCTTGGTCGCCCTCCGGGTTGTACCGCACCAGCACCTTGCAGAAGGTCGGGTGGAAGGCCTCGATGTGCTGGGCAAACGCCTCACCATACTCAAAGTCAAACTCGTCCTGGCCGCTCTTTTCGGCCGGACAGGCAGTTGCGTAGCCGTGTGCGGCGGCGTCCCGCAGGATGGCCGCGCCGAACTGCTCGTCGACCAGAATGCCGGCCTTCTCCTTCGGTACGCCTTCGGCAATAGCGGCCTTGAAGCCGTTATAGATGACCTGCTTGGCGTCGGCAATCTGCGCGGTCTGCTCCGGCGTCAGGGTGCCCTTCCAGCCAAACATCTTGGTCTGGAAGGAGCCCCGATGGTCGAAAGGTTGGATGTACAGGGGCTGATCGTAGCCGAGGGTCATGACGTTTTGCCTTTCAGCCGGCGGTAGCGGCGGATGAGGTGGTTGGTCGAGCTATCGTGACCCAGCTCCGCTTCTCCTTGGGATTCAAGTTCCGGAACGATGCGTTGGGCCAGCACCTTGCCCAGTTCCACCCCCCATTGATCGAAGGAGTTGATGTCCCAGATGATCCCCTGGGTGAAGACGCTGTGCTCGTAAAGGGCCACCAGTTTGCCCAGGGTTTCCGGCGTGAGCCGTTCGGCCAGGATGGTGTTTGAGGGCCGGTTGCCCTCAAAGACCCGGTGGGGCACCAGCCAGTCCGGGGTATTCTCGGCTTTTACTTGCTCGGCCGTCTTGCCAAAGGCCAGCGCTTCGGCCTGGGCAAAGACGTTGGCCAGCAGCAAGTCGTGATGGCGGCCCAGCGGGTTAAGGGAGTGGACGAAGGCGATAAAGTCGCAGGGGATCAGCCGCGTTCCCTGGTGAATCAACTGGTAGAAGGAGTGCTGGCCGTTGGTGCCCGGTTCGCCCCAATAAATCGGCCCGGTCGGGCAGTCCACGCTTGTACCCTGAAGGGTGACGCTTTTACCGTTGCTCTCCATCGTCAACTGCTGCAGGTAGGCCGGGAAGCGCTTGAGGTATTGCTCATAAGGCAGGACCGCCACGGTCTCGGCGTTGAAGAAGTCGGTGTACCATACGGTCAGCAAGCCCAGGAGCACCGGCAGGTTGCGCTCGAAAGGCGCGGTGCGGAAATGCTCATCCATCTGGTGAAAGCCGTCGAGTAACGCCCGAAAGTTCTCCGGCCCGATGGCAAGCATCGTCGACAGGCCGATGGCGGAGTCCATCGAGTAGCGGCCGCCCACCCAGTCCCAAAAGCCGAACATGTTGGCCGTGTCGATACCGAACTCAGCGACCTTCGCCGCATTGGTCGAGACGGCGACGAAATGCCGGGCCACGGCCTTGGGATCGCCCCCAAGCCCTTTGAGGGACCAGTCGCGCGCACTGTGGGCGTTGGTCATGGTCTCCAGGGTCGTGAACGTTTTCGAGGAAATGATGAAAAGCGTTTCTGCCGGGTCGAGGTCGCCGGTTGCCTCCACAAAATCCGTGCCATCGACATTGGAGACAAATCGGAACGTCAGGGCGCGATCGCTGTAATGCCTAAGCGCCTCATAGGCCATGACGGGCCCGAGGTCGGAGCCTCCAATGCCGATGTTGACGACGCTGCGAATGCGTTTACCGGTATGGCCCTTCCACTCCCCGCTCCGAACCCGATTGGAGAATTCAGCCATGCGATCGAGCACCTCGTGCACTTGGGGCACCACGTTCTCGCCATCCACGACAATCGACGCCTCTCGCGGCGCGCGCAGGGCCACGTGCAAGACGGCCCGGTTTTCCGTGACGTTGATCTTCTCACCCCGGAACATGGCGTCGATCCGGGCGCGCAGGCCGCATTCCTCGGCCAGTTGGAGCAGAAGCCCGAGTGTCTCGTCGGTAATGCGATTTTTTGAGTAATCGAGGTAGAGCCCCGCCTCTTCGATCGTCATCCGCTCGCCGCGTCGGGGGTCATCGGCAAAGAGCTTCCGCAGAGACAATTCCTGAACTTTCTTGTGGTGAGATCCAAGTGCCTTCCATGCCGGGCGTGCGGTGAGTGATGGAGAATCTGCTCTCATTTTGTATTCCTTTGGTGTCCCTTTTAGATCAGGTTAGAATAAGCTTCTACGCAAAGTACAAGGCCTGCCAACGCTCGTTGCCGCGGTAGCGGTCGGCGACTCTGGCGCGCAACGACGGGGGCGAGCGCAATTAAGGGTATTGGCAGTAGTAAGTACCGAAACCTGGGACAAGGGCAATGTCAAAGGTTTTAAGCGAAACGGGTTTTCCTGGTGCAGTTTCAAGTGAGCCATCGGGCGAGCGGCGGCCACTCGTTACCACTGACGTAAACGCGGGCCCGGTTAATGGTTCCGGCCGCCGTCGGGTTTCGGTCCGTTTCGAGAATGGCACCTTTGCCGTGGGTACGATGCGCGGGTCCTGTGGGGACCCGAGTCGATCATGTGAAGTCTTCCGGCCTTTCCGGGGGTCTTATACCGGTTCGACGGCCACGGGCGTGAAATTATGCCTGTCTTCCCAGGTGCCCTGCCAGCGTTATACCTATCAGACTGTATAAACGGTCCGGGCCCAACGGGCCGCGAGACGGTTTGATCGCCTGAAGGGCCAACGGAACTTAGCCCAGGGTTTCACCCCGGGAAGGCGTTTCCCCCTCGACCCAGCCCTGCTAAGGCGTCACGCCTGTACGCCCATCCAAACAAACACCCGCCCCGCCGGGTGTTTGTTTGGATGGGCGTACAGGCGTGACGCCTTAGGAGGGCTCGATCGTGATTTGACGGTTACCCAGGGGGTAAAGCCCTGGGCTATGTTCTACCGGCCCGTTGGGCCTAAGATCGATTCAACCGGGTACGGAGCATCCTCCGGCGCCGGCACTCCCCGGCCTGATTCTACCAAGGTAACTGTCTGAATGGTATTACACGCTCTACAGGCGGGGTCCGGTGACCAGCCGTCCCAGCACCCGGATCAGCTTGACCGCTCCGGGCGGCCTTTGGCGACCAGTACCGGGCAAGGCTCCAAGTCCACCGCCCATCCAGCGGTACGATAGGAAAGGGGGGGGCACAGGTGCCACGCCGGCAGGAAGCGCGCGCACAGTGGCAGTTCTTGACTTCATCGATGCCATGCCCGGATTCCTCAGCCGCATCCCTTCCGGGCATGGCGTAATTCGAGATCACTTCAGCGCGCTTAAACGCCTGCCCGCACCAAACCGGCCGGTAGATCGATGACGCGTTCAAGGCATTGCGAATCTTTCCTTGCCGAGGGATGCGGCATTTGTCCCTACCGGGCATTTAAGAATACCTTGGTTTGGTCATCCGGTCGGCTGCGCGTGCGGCAACACTTCCGAAAGCGGCGTGGCGATGGACTCCAAAGACTTGCGTTCGGCTTTGACGCCGAAGAGCGCTTCCACGACCGCAGCCACCACCATCACGAAACCGGCAAAACAGTAAGCCCAGAACAACGCTGTCCGCGACCCGGAGCCGATGATCGCTCCGAAGATCGACGGCGCAATCGCGCCCGCTAAGGTGCCAAACGCATAGAAGATGGCGACCGCCAGCCCGCGGATTTCCAGCGGGAAAATCTCACTCACCGTCAGGTAGGCCGAACTGGCCGCCGCCGAGGCGATAAAGAAGATGATCGACCATGCGATGGTCTGCGTTAATGCGTTGAGGGCTCCGATTTGGAACAGGTAACCGGTAATCGCCAGCAGTACGCCCGAAACCGCATACGTCAGCGTGATCATGGTCTTGCGCCCAATCGAGTCAAAGAGGTGGCCCAGCAGGATCGGCCCCAGCAAATTGCCAAACGCGAACGGGAAGATGTACACGCTCACCGTCTCCGGCGGCACCTGGTAAAACTGAACCAGGATGAGCGTGTAGGTAAAAAAGATCGCGTTGTAGAGAAACGCCTGCGTCACCATCAGAGTGAACCCCAGGATGGAGCGGGTCGGGTATTGATGGGCCACTGCATTCCAAATCTCCGACCAGGCGGTGTACTCCCGCCGCCGGATGCGCTGCTTGCGGCCCGACAAAGCCGGCAGGCTGCTTGGATCGTGGGTGACTTCCCGTTCGACCGAGGCCACGATGTCCTCCGCCTCGCGGCCCCGCCCATGAATGGTCAACCAGCGGGGACTCTCGGGCACCCAGTGCCGGAACAACAAAATCAGCAAACCCAGGACACCGCCGATGATAAACGAAAGGCGCCACCCGTAGGAAGGGGGAATCAGGTGAGGGTTCAGTACCACATACGTTCCGAGGGCTCCCAACATGGCCCCGGCCCAGTAAGTTGAATTGATCACCAGGTCAACCTGCCCGCGCACCCGGGCCGGAATGAGTTCGTCAATGGCCGAGTTGATCGCTGAGTACTCACCGCCGATACCCATTCCCGCGATGAAGCGGAAGAGGGCGTAGGTCCAGAAGTTGACCGAGAAGGCCGTGAGGGCCGTGCCGCTCAGATAAATGAGCAAGGTGGCGTAAAAGAGTTTTTTGCGACCGATGCGATCGGTGGCAAAGCCGAAGAAAAGCGCCCCGACCACCTGCCCGACCAAGTAGACGGTGGCCCCGGTGCCAATCTTGGCATCGGTCAGGCCCAGGGTGGTGGCTCTTTCAACATGCCGCCCAGCGCGGAAACCAGCGTCACCTCCAGGCCGTCTAGAATCCAGGTGATGCCGAGCGCCAGCACGACTAACCAATGCCATCGGCTCCAGGGCAGTCGATCGAGGCGCTCAGCGACGTCGGTTTCTACGTATTCAGGGGCAGCCATAAGTTGTCTCCGTTAATTGTTCATTTGAAAATGGATAATCTTCGATGATGGATGGATCGCCGCCGGGTGGGCGGTTACCTCGCAAACGGTCACCCTGAAACGGCAACCCACGTTCGCACATCTGATATTATCGTGGTTGTAAAGCCTTCGGGTTAGACCTGAGTGGTGGACTTACCAGCAAGGGCGAAACCTACTCAAAGGCTGTCCTGACCATTGGATCAAGCCCTCCGGCCAGCTACCATGGAGCGATCCCCTGGACCGAGCGACGCCTGGAGCGCCGGTGTTAGGGGCAGGAGACCGGACGATGAAGATGTATAAGAGACCAAGCGTTGCCAGGGCGCAGTTCGCCGTGTAATTCCAGGGAAACGATGGAGGTTGGCACACCCCGATGTTTTACTGACTCGGGCGACGTCCATCTATAAGTTTGCAGCGGTAAACGGGAGCATCAAACGCTGTGGTGCGCTCAAGTGATGACCGGGCCGAAGTGGAGGCTGCGCGTCCTCCGTGCCCGCCACCAGCGGCACGGCCGGTACAGGTGATGCGTCGCCGGGCGGCCCGCGGGGTGTACCTCAGCGCCTGGGCTCCAACGTGAGTCGGGGGGCGATGATGGCGAACCTATGCTGTAGCCAGACCAGGCAGTCAAAGAGCCAAAGGCGCCACCGCACTTCCAGCAACTCGCGGTCGTCCCCGGCTAATATCGAGTTTACGGCCGGCACCAGGCGCAGGAACTCCCGCGGGTGGAAAAACACTTCTGCAAAGGCCGGCGTGTACCAGGCGGTAACGAACTTAAGGTACAAGTCCATCACCCGGTTAATGCGTCGCGCATAGCGCGCAAATTCCCGGGCCTGAAGGTCTGGCCGGTGCAAGACGCGGTTCAGCGCGTCGGCCGCCTTTTCACCCGAGAGAATGGCGATGTAAACCCCGCTGCTCCAGACCGGGTCAATAAAGCCGGCCGCATCGCCTGCCAACAGCCACCGCTCGCCGGTCAATTGCCTGCAGCGGTACGAAAAATCCCCCGTGGCATACACCGGCGACACGCGCGTGGCCCCTTGCAGCTTCCTGGCCGCGCAGGGGTAGGCGTGCACGCTCGTCATCAGGACGGCTTCCGGGCTCTGGCCGGCGCGTTTGTAGGCGTTGACATCCATGACCAAGCCCACGCTGGTCTTGCGGGAGTTGATCGGGATGAACCAAAACCAGCGGTCCGACGCCCGCACCATCTGGGTTAACGAACCATCGATGCCGGGCTCGCGTTCGGCCCCTTCGAAATGCGCGTACAGGGCAAACTTCTTCAAGTGGCCGTAAGCCCGCTTCAGGCGGAATTGGTGGCCCAGCAGGCTGGCGCGGCCCGAGCAATCGAGCACGTAACGAGCGCGCCGGGTGCGGCCATCCGTCGTCGTCACCACACCGCCGCCCCCGTCAAAACGAATTTCCTGGACCGCCGTACCGGCCAGCACTTCGCAACCGCACTCCGCGGCATGGTCGAGAAGCACTTTGTCGAACACCGCGCGTTCAACCTGGTAGGCGGTGGGCTGTTCGCACCGGAAAACGTGGTCGAAGAGGAAACGATTTTGCTTGGTGCCGCAGCCTGAAATAATCTTGCCGCCGTGCTTGATGATCAGATCGGTGGCTTCGACCTTTTCTTTGACGCCCATGCGCTGGAGCGTGCGAAGGCTGCCGGGCAGCAGCGACTCGCCGATCTTGAAGCGCGGGAAAATATCCTTTTCGAGCAGACCGGTTTTCCAGCCCTGCTTGGCCAGCAAGGTGGCGGCCGTGCTGCCGGCCGGCCCACCCCCGATGATTAAGACGTCAAACGTTTCTGTCATAGCACCGGTGATCCACGCACCGCCACCGGCATAGCGGGCAGCCCCGGGCGATGTCAAGTGAGCAGCCCGGCCGAGCCATTTGAGCGGAAGCATATGGTTAGCCATCGTAGTCGTTCCGACCTGTCCAGGAGGAACGATTGAAACCTCGGCCTCGGGCGCGGGCGGGCCCGGGCCGGAATTTGAAGCTTGGGCTGCATCTTTTCTGGCAGGAACCCGGAAATCTGAAATCCCGACTTGACGAGTATAGTTAATTTAGCCTACCGGCTTAGTGGAGATTACCGATGAACGATTTTCAGCCGGATTTCGACGTTGACTTGCTGGTCGCCGGCGGTGGCACGGCGGGTTGCGCTGCGGCCATCAAGGCCAAAGAAGCATTGCCCGAGGGTACCGTGCTTCTGTTGGAAAAAGCCAACGTCAAGCGCAGCGGGGCGATCGCCCTGGGCATGGATGGGGTCAACAATGCGGTCATCCCGGGCCACGCCACCCCGGAGCAATACGTTAAGGAGATCACGATGGCCAATGACGGTATCGTGAATCAGGCGGCGGTGCTGGCGTACGCGCAAGAGAGTTTCCCGATGGTCCAGGAGCTCGAAGCGTGGGGCGTCAAATTCCAGAAGACCGCTTCGGGCGATTACGACGTCAAGAAGGTGCACCACAAAGGCAGCTATGTATTGCCCATGCCGGAAGGGTACGACATAAAGAAAATCCTTACGCGCACCCTTCGACGCACGGGGGTCAAGACCGAAAACCGCGTGATGGCCACCCGGGTGCTGTTGGACGGCGGCCGCGCCGTCGGGGTACTCGGCTTTAATGTGCGCACCGGCGAGTTTGTTGTGATCCGTGCGAAAGCGGTGATTCTCTGTTGCGGCGCGGCAGGCCGGCTCGGGTTGCCGGCCTCCGGTTACCTGATGGGCACCTACGAAAACCCTTCCAACGCGGGCGACGGCTTTTCGATGGCCTACCATGCCGGTGCAGAACTGACGAACATCGAGTGTTTCCAAATCAACCCGCTGCTCAAAGACTACAACGGCCCGGCATGCGCTTACGTGAGTGGGCCTTTTGGCGGTTACACGGTCAATGCGCGCGGCCATCGTTTCATGCGCTCCGACTACTGGAGCGGGCAGATGATGATGGAATTCTACAAAGAACTCACCGGCCCCAACGGGCCGGTATACCTGAAGATGAATCATCTTGCGCCGGAGACCGTGACCGAGATCGAGCGGATCCTGCACACGACCGAGCGTCCCAGCCGGGGCCGGTTCCACGCGGGCCGGGGAGAAAGTTACGGCGAGCAGATGGTGGAAATGGCCGTCTCGGAAATCGGGCTTTGCAGCGGCCACAGCGCGTCCGGCGTCTGGGTCAACGAACGCGGTGAAACGACGGTGCCGGGCCTTTATGCCGCGGGGGACATGGCCTCGGTGCCGCACGGGTACATGCTCGGCGCGTTTACCTACGGAAAGATCTGCGCCCGTCACGCCGCGGAGTTTATTGCCTCGGCGGGTACGTCCCGTGTTGACGACGGGCAGGTCGCCGCCGAGCGCGAGCGCGTGCGGCGCCCGCTCGCACGCCCTGAAGGGATCCAGCCGCACCTGCTTGAATACAAGCTGCGCCGTCACGTGAACGATTACCTCCAGCCGCCAAAAAGCGCCCACCGGCTCCAACGCGGCCTCGAGTATTTCCTCCGGGCGCACGAAGAACTTGAGCAACTCGGCGCCCGGGACCCGCACGAACTGATGCGGGCGACCGAGTGCGGCTTCATCCGGGACTGCGCCGAGATGGCCGCGCGCGCGTCGCTCTACCGAACCGAAAGCCGATGGGGCTTGTACCACTGCCGCCAGGATTTTCCTGAAATGGATGACGTGAACTGGTTCGTGCACGTCAACCTGAAGCGCGGAGCCGACGGCGGCATGCAGCCGCTGAAGCGGCCGGTCGCCCCTTACGTGGTGCCGCTCGACGAAGATGAACTCCGGTCATACCACCACCTCCGCATTGCCTCGGCGGTCGCGTAAATACCCCAAATGAGTACAGAACCTTTCTCCAAACCGGTTGTGGCCGGTAGGCTCAAATTTACTTCCGAGACTGCCGCGGCCCAGGCGGCCCAGATCGCGCCGAACCGGCAAACGACCAAGCTGTTCGATGTGCCGGTGGTTGTGGACGAGCCAAAATGCATCCGTGGCTGTCACGTCTGCGTCGAATCGTGTCCCGTGGATTGTCTGGCGATCGACCCGGTCACCGGCAAATCGCACATGAAGTTCGACGACTGCTGGTACTGCCTCGCGTGCGAGGTGGACTGCCCGACTAACGCGATCACGGTCAAGATCCCGTTCCTGATCCGGTAACCTGTTATGACTGAAACCACCCCGAACCTATGGACCGAACGGCTGCGCAGCAACGAGGTTGACGTACGCCGAATCGCCCTCACAGAACTTCAGGAGGAACCCGACGCGGTGCCGATCGAAGCGGTCCTGCCGTTGCTGCGCGATCCTGACGCCGCGGTGCGGCGGCTGACGATCGGCGTTCTGGAGGAATTGGGAGACGTCCGGGCCATCCTCGCCCTGGTGGATGCCGCGGCTGCCGGCGATGGCGACGTCGCCACCGCCGCGAGGATCGCCCTGCGCGAGTTCCGCACGTCCGCGGCCACCTACCCCTTGATTGAAGGAGTGGCGCACCCGGACCCGGACGCGCGCGCAGCCGCCATCCTTGCCTTGCGGGACCTAAGGGCCCCGGAAGCTATTCCCGCGCTCACGCGCGCGGTGGGTGACGCGTTCCCGCATGTCCGGCGAGAGGCCGTCATTGCGCTGGCCCATTTGCGCCGGGCTGAGGTCTTGCCGATCCTTCGCCAAACGCTGAACGATGCGGACCCTGAAGTGCGCAAAATCGCGGTTGGCGCGGTCAGCTTTTTCCAGGAGCCGACAACCAACCGCGACCTTCTTAAAACGCTGTTCGACGAGGATTGGCAGGTACGGCGTGAATCGGCGATCGCCCTCCGCCGGTTTCCTTCGGAAGGGACCGTCACCGCCTTGAATGGTGCGTTGGACGACACGCGTTGGCAGGTGACCAAAGAGGCGCTTGCAAGTCTGGGCCAACTGCGCGGCGCAGAGTCAGCCTCCCTTGTGCGGTTCCTCTCCCATGACATTGCCGATGTCCGCATCGCCGCGGCCACGGCTCTCGGTCACTGCGGGCCCAACGCTGCGGCGGCTGAGCTCGAAACCCTCCTGCAAGACCCGGACGCCGGCGTCCAGAAGGCGGCACGCCGTGCCCTTGATCGGCTGAACGATCCTTCGCCTCGCGATGCCTCAACCTAATCGTCCCTAATCGTCTAATCGTCACTCCGTGAAAACCCGAACCTTGAAGATCGTCGCGGCGGGCCTTACCCTCCTCACAGTCACGCGCGGGCAGGCCGGCGAAAAAATTCCGCGTCAGCATCGGCACGCAGGACACCACGATCAATTGCGCCGCCGGTGGTCCGGTCGTTCGAGAGTTGCACCTGCTTGAAAAGTACCTGCCGCACGATGGCAAATACAAAGACGCCGAGTACGACATCCATTGGCTGAATTTACCGACGGGTGCGCAGTTGAACACCGAGGTGCTCGCCAACCGGCTCGACATCGTGCAGATGGCGGATTTCCCGGCCACCGTTGGCCATGCCAGCTTTCTGGCTTCCAGGACCGGCGTAAAAACGTTGTACGTCGCCTCCCTTTCGGTGGGGATCCGTGGCGCCGGCAACGCGCTGCTCGTGCCTAAAGACTCGCCCGTGCAAAGCATCCGGGAACTGAAAGGTAAACGCATTTCGGTGCCGGCCGCTTCCACGGCGCACGCGTTTCTGTTGCGAGCGATTCAAAAGGAGGGGTGGGACCCGGAAAAGGATGTGACCATCACCGTGCAGACCCCGGAGGTAGGCGGGTCGGCACTGAAGGCGAATCAGATTGACGCGCACGCGGACTTTGTGCCCTTTGGCGAGCTGTTTCCCTTTCGCGGCTTTGCGCGCAAGATCCTCGACGGGGAGAGCACGGGCCTGACCACTACCCACGGCGTGCAGGTGCGCTCCGACTATGCGCAGAAATACCCGGAAATCGTCGGGGCGTTTCTCCAGGCGACGCTGGAAGCCGACCGGCTCTTGCGCGAGAAACCGGAAGAACTGGCTGAGGCGTATGAAAAATGGACGGGAATCGAAGCAGAGGTCTTTTGTGCGTTCCACGGTCCGGCCGGCATTCAGACGCGTGACTTCACCTTCAAACCGGAGGTAATCGATGCGCTGCGCAACGCGTCGCAGACCCTGAAAGTTCTCAAGAAGACGGCAGCCGACGTCAAGGTCGATGAGTTCGTCGATGATCATTTCATCAAGCAAGCGGCGGCGGCCTCGGGCATCGATTACGAAGCGCGTTTGAAAGATTACGCCCCCTTGCCTTTCACCGGTAGCGCCGCGGACACCGGCCGGCCGATTAGCGAACCAAAACTCGCGGGTCAAATCTGGGTACGTGGCGAGCACAAGGTGCGCCTGTACAGCTCGCCCGAGGCAACGCTGCAAGCGCTAGGGCAGCTCCAGGTTCAAGCGAAGCGGGCGCGCGTGGTTTTCGTTCACGATCGTGACATCGGTATTAAACTTTTTGCCGACAAGGTCTGGTACGTGAACAAAGGGGGGAAGCTGGCCGCGTTCCTGTTGCGCGAAGGTGCGGATGCCTGGGCGGCCGGGAACGGCGGCCAGGTTCTCGCCTATCGCGACGCTGCGGCCCTTTTCAGCACCACGCAACAGGCCGGTCTCGCCCCGTCCGGACCCGGCACGTAGGCGCAAGCTTCTTAAGGCGATGAATGCCTTGCATTTCCGATCCGTCGGTTCCGGCGCTCTTGCCCGGTCGCAGCCCGCGCCGGACTTCATCCGGTTTGCCCGTTCATGGGCGCTGCGGATTGCGTCGATCGTTGCGTGCTTGTGGGTGTGGCAGCAGGCTTCCACCCGGGGTTGGCACACGATCATTCAATTCCAGAATGTGCCTGCCCCAACCGAAGTGGTCCAGGCGACGCAGCGCATTCTGCAATCGCCAAAGGTTCTCAGCCACGTAGTTAACAGCCTGCGGCGGATTTTCCTCGGGTTTTCGCTGGCGGCGGTTCTGGCCGTCGGATCGGGACTCGTCATCGGGCGGTTCCGGCTTGCCGGCGACGCGCTCATGCTGCCCCTTGAAATCCTGCGGCCGATTCCCGCCGTCGCCTGGATTCCCCTGGCGATTCTAATGTTCACCAGCCCCGAGTACAGCATGGTCTACATCACCTTTATCGGCGCGTTCTTTCCGATTCTGGTCAACACCATCCACGGCGTGCAGAGCCTCGATCGGCGGCTCATCTTCGCCTCGATGACGTTAGGCGCCGGGCCCATTACGGTGTTCCGCGAGGTGATCCTGCCCGGTGCGTTGCCGTCGATTGTGACCGGATTGAGCATCGGGATGGGCACGTCCTGGTTTTCACTTGTGACCGCGGAAATGATCTCGGGCCAATTTGGCATCGGCTACTACACGTGGGAAGCCTACACGCTGCAGAACTACCCGGACATCGTGGTAGGCATGATCGCCATCGGCGTCCTTGGCATGCTGAGCAGCTGGTTGATCAAACAAGCAGGCGCGTGGTGCATGCCGTGGCTGCGTTCAGGAGCAGCCACCGTATGAGCGCGCCTGCTTCGGTCGACGGCGCGCGCGGGGCGATCCGGCTGCGGAACGTCGGCATCTCGTTCGGCGCTGCCGCGCAGCCGATGGTGGCGGTACGCAACATCGACCTCGACATCCTGCCGGGCGAATTCATCGCCATCCTTGGGCCATCGGGCTGCGGGAAGTCAACCTTACTCGGAGCCGTTGCCGGCTTTACGCCCGTTTCGGCCGGCGAGATCGTCATGGACGGTGAGGCGGTGCGCCACCCGAGCGCAGAAAGGGGCATGGTGTTCCAACACCACACGCTTTTCCCCTGGAAAACGGTGCTCGGCAACACGGAGTTTGGCCTTAAATTGCGCGGCGTGCGGAGGGTCGAACGCCGGGAACGCGCGCATGACATTTTGCGAAGTGTCGGCCTCGCCGGATTCGAACGCCGCTACCCGGAACAACTCTCCGGCGGCATGCAGCAGCGGGTCAATCTCGCACGCGTGCTCGTCAACCGCCCGCGCCTCTTACTCATGGATGAGCCGTTCAGCGCGCTCGACGCGCAAACCCGTCTGCAAATGCAGGAACTGCTCCTGGAACTCTGGCAGGAACTTAGGATGACGGTGACCTTTGTCACCCACGACATCGACGAGGCAATCTTCCTCAGCGACCGCGTGGTGGTCTTCAGCGCCCATCCCGGCCGGATCAAAGCCGAAATTCCCGTGAGGCTTGACCGCCCGCGTTTCACGGATACGCTCACCAGCCCCGAGTTCATGCGCCTGAAGCGCGGCTGCATGGAATCCATTCGCGAGGAGAGCGAGAGTCCGCACCGCCTGGATCGCAATGCGCATCGCCCGTCCGCTCTACCCGCTTGCGAAGCGGCAGCGGCACCGTCGGCACCGTAGGTCAGCCCGATCTGCATCTCCTAAGCGAGTCGAACACAGCCTTTTTCATGGTCGGCACCCGGCGGGGCGGGCGTTTCAAAGATTCCGAAGCTTCCCGCCGGCCCACCACTTGGGACCTGAGGCCCTGCGTCAGAACACGTCCTGCAGGCCTCTTTGCTGCAGGGCCAACCCGGCTCGGGATCGAGTGCTTTTCGGAGGGGAATGAGGGGTGGACCCAAGGGCGCTGACCGCGGCATCCTCGCTCACCGCTCGCCGTCCCAGGCGTCGCCGGTCAGCCCCGCGCCCAGAACATGCGGCGCGCCCGTCAGCAAGCCTTCCAGCTGGCGCAGCGGCTCGCCCACCCGGATACCGCCGGGCTCAAGATACAGTTCACGGATCGTGTGCTCGTGCGGGCCGGTGCGCTTTTTGGTAACGGCGACCGCTTTACGAATCGTCCCGCCCGCGTCGAAGTGCCGCAGCAACAACAGGGTGTCGCACAGGTAACTGATGTCCAGCGGGCCAGTGAGTTCCGGCCCGGCGAGGCCATGTTGGCCGGCGACCAATAAAGAGAGCACGCCGTTAGCCGCCAGAAAGTTCAACAGTTCGTGCATCTGGGTCAGCAGTTGCTGCTCCTGGGGCATAGCGTGGAAATAGCCCGACAAACTGTCGATGAGCACCACGCGTGCGCCGCCTTCGTCCACGCTCCGGCGCACGACGTCGCTAAACTCCCCCGCCGACAAGTCACCGGCATTGATCTGCTGCACGGTCACGAGCCCTTTGTCGACGAAGGGCCGCAGGTCCAGGTTCAAGCTGGCTGCCCGCATGAAAAACGTCTCGAGCCGTTCCTCAAAAATGAAAACGGCGCCCGGTTTGCCCTGCTGAGCCGCGGCGTGGACGTAGAGGGTCGCCAGGGAAGTCTTGCCCGTGCCGGTGGCGCCCAGGAGCAGCACGGCGGTGCCCGCTTCCAGGCCGCCGCCCAGCAACGTGTCCAGGGCGCTCAGGCCGCTCGCCATCGGGGTGCTCCCCAGGTGGTCGCGCCGGGTGCCCACCGCAAGCCGCGGGTAAACCTCCAGCCCCCCCGTGCCCACCGTAAAGTGGTGGTAACCTCCGTGTACGGCCAAGCCGCGCATTTTGAGGACCAGGAGCCGCCGGCGCACGTTGCCGAACTCGGGTGCCCAGCGTTCCAGCCGCAATACCCCATGGGTGAGATCCTGGATGTCTTGGCTGGTGGGTTCTCCCGTGTGCGCGTCAATGAGTAGCGTTGTGCAACGTTTGGACGCCAGGTGTTGCCCCAGCGCGAACAGCTGTCGTTGAAAGTCCGGTACGTTGCTCGCCAGCGGGCGCAGCTGCAACAGGGAATCCACGACCAGTCGCTCGGGCTGCACGCGCTCGATGAGCGCAAAGAGTTGGGAGATGACGTCGCGCAGTTCGAGCGCCACGTTGCGGAAAACGGCCTCTTGGCCTGGCGCCTGCTCGGTCGGGCCAAAGGTGGACCAGTCCTCAAGCGTCACGCCCTCCAGGGACCAGCCGTGCGAAGCCGCGATTTTACGCAGCGCCTCGGCGCTCTGCGACAAGGAAAGGTAGAGCACCCGCTGGCCGCCGTTGAGGCCGGCACGCATGAATTGCAAGGCCAGGGTGGTCTTGCCTGTGCCGGCTTCACCCGTCACCAGGTACATCTCGTGTACGGGCAGCCCTCCATGAAGGATGCGGTTGAGGCCGGCAACGCCGGTGGAAACTTGGGCGGGCACGGTTGGGTGCATGTGAAGGTAAATCGTTAAGGGCGCTGATGATTGGAGAATGTTTCAGAAATTATACTAAAAATGTTTCAGAAATTATACTAAAAATGTTTCAGAAGTTATAGTAAAAGTGGAAGGGAAAAAAACGGAAGGAACCGTGGGGTGCAGAGAAACCGGGTCACCCCCGCAGGCAAGCGCCGCCGGGAGGGTCTCCGAGTGCAGGCGGCCATCAATCACGGCGGCTCGCACCTCCAAGGCCCGGTGGCGCCCCGGTTCCGGGCCGGCTCGCACGTATGATCCTGTCCACCGTAAGGATTCCAGTCCGGAAAGGCGCCGGACCACACTACGGACATCGAACCCTTTACGAGTTGGCCGCGACGTTGGCCACCGCCCTCCAATGGGGGATACGTCATACGATCTTTGCCGGTCTCGACGTGACCCGCGATACGCTGTTGAAAGCCGGGATCGGAATCAACCCCGACCGCAAAGTCATACCAACCGAACGTAGCTTCGAGTCGCCAGTATTTCCTCAGGTTATCGCCAGGTTGCAAGCGGCAGGCGGTAATCGCCTGAGTATAAAGATCCGGAACGCTGGTGCTCGGCAGCGAAACCGCGGCGTCGTTGGGGCTTGCAAAGTTGAACGCCGAGGTTAGATCACCGGTAACCGCGCGGCGCCAAGCGGTGATGTTTTGCTCGCGCAGTTCCGCATTCCGGCTACGGAACCACCGTTCGATGAACTGGATGATAGACGTGTGATCGAACACCTCCGAATTGACCCAGCCTCCCTTGCTCCAGGGCAATATGACAAGCATCGGCACTTGCATGCCTAACCCGTAGGGACCACTCGGGTATTCGGAGTTGCCCGGGAATATCTCATTGGTGGTGTCGACGTTCGAGAACCCTTGGGTCCGGGACTGAGGTTGGGTTGGGGCGACGACGTGGTCGAAAATCCGTCATTCTCGTCATACGTGAGGAAAAAGAAGGTCTTGCTCCATACCTCGGGATTTGCTGTCAGCGCATCGAGAATCTCCGACGCATACCACGCGCCGTAATTCCCCGGCCGGTTCGGGTGCTCCGGGTAGGCTTCCGGGGCGACGATCCATGAAACCTGCGGCAGTTGGCCGTTGCGAACGTCATTTTGGAAGATATCGAACAGTGATTCCCTGGCGAAGGCGTTGGTTCCCGTCCTGGCTTTCTCGTAACGCGGGCTGCCCGGATGCGCGTTCTGATATTGTTGGAAGTAGAGGAGCGAGTTGTCGCCGTAGTTGCCAATGTAGGCATCCTGAGTCAAACCCATTCACCGGCCGCGGTTAGGCCCATGCCGATGTCCTGGTAAATCTTCCAGTATACCCCGGCCTGCTCCAGTAACTCCGGGAAGGTAGACCAGCCGTACCCTGCGTCGGCGTTATCGACTACCGGGCCTCCGCCGCTGCCATCGTTGCCGACCCAACCTGTCCACATGTAATATCGGTTCGGGTCGGTTGGCCCCATCAAAGAACAGTAGTACCCACCGCAGATGGTGAACTGAGCTGAAGCCTTGCACCGGTGTTGCTACGCGGGGTGACAACGCGATGCCGGAAAGGCAGAACAGCTTCAACGACTGGGATATTTTGCGCGACCCAGCCCGAAGCATGCCTTCGCAGGCTGAGGGGAGCGGAACAAGGTGGGGTGCGCTCAAGGCGGGTGGGTCCTGGCGGACTCCAAGAAATGCTACAGTGCCTCAGCATGCCTCTTTCGAAGCTGACCAAGGTTGCATGAGCAAAAGCCGCTTGGTACACTCGGGAGCGTCATGAAAGCTTTCCGGTGGTTTTTGCTCTTCATCGCATTTCTGAGCCTGACTTGCGTCGGGTTGGTTGCGCAAATGGACGGCTCCGCGCCCATCGAGTCCTACGTTGCCCGGCTCAGCGCCCGGGATCACTTCAACAGCAACGGTCAACGGCTCCAGAGTCCCGCAGCGATCATCCGCCAGGATCGAGCGAACTATTACGTGTATGGCTACCGTGACCCGGAGGATGAACCTGATCAATTCTTCAGTAGCAAGGAAAATCGTGCGCGGCTGGAGCGTTTGCTGGAACGGGGAACCAGCACCCCGGAAGCGCGTCGCCTCGTCGTCAATGGTACGCCGCTGATCCGGGTCGAGGTTTACCAAAATTTCGTGAATGTTACCATCATCTCAGAGTAGACGTTCACTCCTGCTCCTGGTGGGATGGCTGCTCGCCGGCGCGATGGGCGTGGAAATGCGTGCGGGTGCGCAAAGCGTTCCGGCTAAAGCGCAAGCGTTTCTGCGTGCCTACCCCAACTTCTTCGCAGGTTATAAGGACAATCAGTTGGTCTGCCAGGACGGCACCGCGATCCTTTTCGATGACGGCCGTTCCAAGACCTACGAGCAACGCCTGTCCGACGCCGATCCTGAGGATGAGCTTTGGCAAGCTTACCCGACCGGCCCTGATTCCTATCGGCCTCCGGCGGTGAATTTCGACCCGGGACGCTATCGTTGCGCAACCCTGTTTAAAAAGATGTACGGCGCGAACGCGCAGGAGGTAGAGGCTCATCTTCGGCCGATCCCTTGGATGCCGAAGTCCACGCATGCGACGGTGCGCATCACGAGCGTCAATGGGGTTGATAAACGGTTAGAAGCCGTTTCGGCGGAACTCGACCAACTTCCTGCGGAAGATAAACGATTTGTTCTAAAGACCGCCGGAACTTTCAACTGGCGTCCGATCGCCGGCACTGACCAGCTCAGCGCCCACGCGTTCGGAATTGCCATCGACATCAATGCCGATTATGCGGACTACTGGCGCTGGGGCGGCAGGGCAACGAACGGCTTGATCCCCTACCGGAACCGTGTTCCACGCCGGATCATTGAGATTTTTGAACGGCACGGTTTTATCTGGGGCGGCAAATGGTACCACTACGATACCATGCATTTTGAGTACCGTCCCGAGCTCCTGCTTTGAGCCGGGTATAGTAAGGATCCAGCACGATTCGCGGTAAACTGAAAGCATGAACGCCGTCCGACTTTACCACGCTCGCAGCAGCGAAGGCGTAATCTTCGAGGAGGTACCGGCGCCCGCAGTCGGTACCGGTAACGTGCTGATTCGAATTCACGCCACTACCGTGACCCCCGGCGAACTCGAATGGTACCCAACTTGGCATACCCGAGAAGGTGCACCACGGTTAAAGCCGATTCCGGGTCACGAACTTTCCGGGATGATCGAAGCCGTCGGTCCGGAAGTCACGGGCTTAAAAAAGGGCGATCTCATCTACGGGATGAACGACTGGTTCAGCGATGGCGCTGCTGCCGAGTACTGCCTGACCACCCCGGCCCAAATTGCGCCCAAGCCGGCGGCCGTCGATCATCTGGAAGCGGCGACCGTGCCGATTTCAGGGTTGACGGCGTGGCAGGCATTATTTGACCGGGGAAAGCTGGAAACCGGTCAGAAAGTCCTGATCCATGGTGGCGCAGGCGGCGTCGGCAGTTTGGCCATCCAATTGGCGGCTTGGAAGGGAGCCTTCGTCGCAACGACGGTCTCTGAGGCGAACGCGGAGTTCGTCCGAGCGCTCGGTGCTCACGAGGTTATCGATTACCGGAAAACAAGGTTTGAGGAGGTTGCGGCTGACGCCGACCTCATCCTGGACCTTGTCGGCGGCGACACCCTGGCGCGCTCATTGCGAGCCGTTAAGCAGGGTGGGCGCGTGGTGACGGTGGCCACCAGCTCGGAAACCAGTCAAGACCCGAAGGTAAAAGAGGCTTTCCTCCTCATTGAACCCAACCGGGAACAGCTCCTCGCTCTCACCAGGCTCATTGATGCCGGGACGATCCGGCCCATCGTCGGCGAAGCGTTCTCGCTGGAGAAAGCTGCCCAGGCATACTTTCCGATCAAAAAGGTGAGTCGCGGCAAAGCAGTGCTCCGAGTCTCAAACCCGTAGAAAGTGAAAGAAATCACGGGGTAGTTTTAGGAGGGCAGGGGCTTCCGATGGGCCAGGCCGGCCGGAGTTGAACACGCAGTGGACACTGCGGCGCCGTGTGAGCTGGTGGGTCATTTGTCAACGTTGTGGTCATCAATACCATTCAGATAGTTATCTCGGTAGAAGGCCTGCTCAGGGGGCGTCGGCGCCGGAGGAGGATCCGTAGCTGGTTGAATCGGTCTTAGGTCCGACGGGCCAGTTCTTATTGAGACTTAATCGATACGATCATGGTCATTTTCCCTCCGAATTTTTCGATGATCATATTTGTTAACCCTCAACAGGCCCGACGGGCCGGTAGAACATAGCCCCGGGGAATGTCGGCTCAGGGCGGGTCGGCGCCGGAGGAGGATCCGTACTTAGCTGAAATGGTTTTAGGCCCAACGGGCCGGTAGAACATAGCCCAGGGTTTACCCTGGGTAACCGTAAAATCTCGATCGAGCCCTGAAGGGGCGGCAGAGGGCGTTGCTCACGGGTTCTGCCGCCCTTTCAGGGCTCGATCAGGGAGGAAACGCCTTCCCGGGGTGAAACCCTGGGCTCAGTTCCTTTGGCCCTTCAGGCGATCAAACCGGCCCCAGGCCCGTTGGGCCTGGGCCGGTTATACGGTCTCCAAGGTTTAACACTGGCCGGGCACCTGCGAAGCAAGACAAGCTCTTACCTCCATGGCCGTCGAAATGATATAAAGGGGGAAGCTTACGGGCCTCCGGCATAAGCCCGGCCCAGAAGCAACCGTTGCGCGCCGTAACCGAACAAGAACCAATCCGCGGGCCAATCAACGGCAACAACTTTGACAACTGACGACCCACTAGGTCTCCGTGCCGGCCGGGTGCCGAACGAGGCAGACCGGCAAGGCGCGCTCGCTTTCATCGAAAACCGTGATGGCCTCGGGGCGGCACCGTAAATAGGCTCGCTCGCCCACTTTTCTCCCGATCAAGTTACCGCATTTGACCCACACGGTGTGCTCGCGCAGGCGCACCGCGACCAGGTATTGGCCGGCCACACCAAGAAACTTACGCACGACTGTGCAAGGAACGGATTCGGGATGGGGATCCAAGGTGAGCCCTGCGTGTTCAGGCCTTATGCCGAGAACGAGTTTTTTCTGCGATTGCGCACCGGCCGGCAACTCGCCGGAGAGTCGCACGGGATAAGGGAAGAGGTCGGACTTGAGCAGTCCACGCTCACCGGTGTGAGGCCGATGATCCAGGAAGCTCATGCCGGGATTCCCCAAAAACCATCCCCCGAAACGATGGCTGGGATGATTGTACACTTCGCGCGGCGCGTCCTGCTGGAGCACCTCGCCGTCCTTCATCAGCACGATTTGGTCGGCCAAAGTCATGGCCTCGTTCTGATCGTGGGTCACGTAAACGATGGTTTGTTTCAGCTCCCGCGTCAGTTTTTTCAGGTCCTGCTTGAGCCGGAACTTTTGGTCGGGATCGACATTCGTGATTGGTTCATCGAAGAGCAGGATGGCCGGTTGCCGGGCGACGGCCCGGGCAAAAGCCACGCGCTGGCGCGTGCCGTTATCGAAACGGTCTGGATCTTTTTTCAGGCTCTTTGCCAGGCCAAGAAGCTCAATGGCGGTTTGGACTCGCCGGCGGCGCTCCGTAGGCGAGAGTTTAAGTTCCCGCAACGGTAACTCGATGTTTTCGAAGACCCCCAGCCCCCGGTAAAGCGTCGGGTATTGAAAGACCATGGCGATGTCGCGGCGGCGGGGCGGCGCGTTTGTCACGTCCTGGCCGCCGATTCGGATTTGCCCGGAGGTGGGCGACTCCAGGCCGGCGATCATGCGAAGGATCGTGGTTTTGCCGCAGCCGGACGGGCCGAGCAAACACGTCGTCGAATTCGGCACAACGCGCAGGCTGATTCGCTTTACCGCCTCGAAGTTTCCAAAGCGTTTGGTGATGTCGACAAGCGTAACTTCTGACACAGCGTTATCCCCCCGCTGAACGGGCTTCGGCTACCCCGGCGCGAGCGTTTCCCGCGATCACGCGTTCACCGGTTTCTGCGTCGAAAAGGAGGAGTTCGGGCCCGGGAACCGTGAAGGAAAATCCCTCGGCCCTCACGGGCGCCGGCGCGGCGTTGGACCAGGCTCCCACCAGACGTGTGCCGCCCGCCTCAAAGTAGATCAACGTTTCCGCTCCCAGGTCTTCTTGCAACAGGGTTCGGCCGGTCGCGCCGAGGTCTTCGACGGAACGTTCAGTCTGAAACCGGATCGATTCGGCCCGGAAGCCCACGGTCAAGCGTCGCGGTGTGGAGTCGAAAAGGTCGACCGCGAACTCGCCGAGGGCGGTACGGCAGCGCCCGTCTTGCGCCTCGCCGGAAATCAGGTTGGCCGCCGGGAACCCAAGCAGTTGCAGGGTGCGGACGTGGTTGGGACGATAATACATTTCATCCATCGGGCCATGTTCCTGGATGCGTCCTTCGTCCAGGATGTAGACTTGGTCGGCCAAAGCCAGCGTTTCCAGCGGGTCCGAAGTCGTGTAGATAAATGTACCGCCTACTTCCGAGAGCATGTCACGCAGGTCAACGAAGAGTTGTTCGCGCAACTTGAAGTCGAGGCCGACCAGGGGGTCGTCCAGGATGAACACGGACGTGTCCTTGATCATGCCACGGGCCAAGGCGACGCGCTGTTTTTCACCCCCGCTCAACTGGTTCGGGTACTTCTCCAGCAGGTGGGTGATTTTCAGTTTCTGCGCGAGTTTCTCGATCGGCGGCCGGATCTGGTCCCGGCTGCGGCCGGCAAGCGCGAGCGGGTAAGCGATGTTGTCGATGACCCGGTAATGCGGGTACAGGGCGAAGGACTGCGGCACGTAACCGATGTGTCTGGTTCCGGCCGCTGTGCGGGTCACGTCTTTGCCACGGAGCCAAACGCTGCCTTCATCCACCGGTTCCAGTCCCATGATGAGTCGCATCAAGACCGATTTGCCGGACACCGGCGGACCGAGCAGGACCGAAAAACTGCCTTGAGCAAAGGTCGCGCTTACCCGGTCCAGCACCCGATGCTCGCCGTACGCCTTGCTCACGTCTCGCAGGTCGATCTCGGCCATGGCGCCTTCTCAGCTCGGACGGTTTCCAAGATTGGCGAGGATGGGCACCAGCCAGATCCCGACGGCAAACACCCCCGCCACGATGGTTAACCCGAGAAGTAAGCGCAGAAGCGTGCCAACCAGCCTGGAGTCCGGCGGGATGTTTCCGGCCACGGTTTGCAGCAAAGCCGACACCATCAGCAGAATCAAACCGCATCGGTAAAGGTCCACCGACACATTCTGCGCGATCAGGCAGAATCCGATGAGGATGCCGGTGAGAAGAACGATCTCGAGCTTACCGGCAAAAGGCAATCGGAAAAATTTCATCGGGCAGCATCAGATCGGCTGAAAAGCAGCGGGCCGTTTCTCTCCCGGTTCACACTTCGCCGCGAACCGCACCGAAAGTCATGCCCACGAGCAGGTATTTCTGAAAAAAGTACAACGCAATAACCGGCGGCAAAAGGTAAATCGCGCCCAGGGACGCCACAAACGTCCAGTCGACGCCGCCCTGTTGGTAAGACTGCGTGACGAGCAGGGTCGGGATGGTCGTCGTGCTTTTGCCGCCGAGAATGAAATTAAACAAAAACTCATTCCACACGAAGATCAGGTTGAACACGAACGCCGCAATCAATCCGGGTTTCACCTGCGGCAGGATGACCTTGAAGATCACGTGAAAGCGGGACGCGTTGTTGGCCAGGCCGGTCTCGTCGAACCGCAGCGACACGCCGCCCATGAACCCTTTCAGAATCCAGAGCGAGAACGGGATGCTGTACATCGCGTAAAACAACGTCATCGGCCAGAAACCGTCTTTCCACCCCAACGCCGCGTACATCAGGTAAACCGGTACGACCACCGCGGCGCCCGGCACCATCCGGATCGACAGGATCAAGAACATGATGAAATCCGTTCCGAACGGCTTGAATCGCGACAAAGCGTAAGCGGCCAGAAACGAGATCACGATCGCAACCGAAACGGATACCACCGAAATCAGCAGGCTGTTGCAAAACGTCGGCCAAAAGCTTTCCCGGTTAAAGAGAGAAGCAAAGTTGGCAAGCGTAGGTTGGAAAAGCCATTTGGGCGGGATCGACAACAGGTCTTCCTTGGTCTTGAACGCAGACAAAATTATCCACAGCACCGGGAAAAAGTAGACCAGCGCGACCAGCCAGAGCACGCCCCAGTACGCGTAGGTTTTCCAGTTCTGCCGGCTGCTCATGCCGAGTGTTTCCGCCGGTGAAGGTTCAAGAGGTACAAAAAGAGGGCGGTGAAAGAAATTGCCGTGAGCAGGGTGATCACCGCGACGCCCGAGGTCCACCCGATGCTGAAGGCTTCAAAGGCCCGCCGGAACATCATAACGCCGATTACCTCGGTCGTACCGCCGGGACCGCCCCGGGTCAGTTGGTAAACCAGATCCGTCACTTTGAAAGCGTCAATGGTGCGAAGGATGATGCCCAACACCAGGATGAAGCGGGCATGCGGCAGGATCACATGCCGGAACCGATTCCAAAGGCTGAGCCGGTCGATCTCGGCAGCCTCGAGTTCTGCTTTCGGCACCGACCCGAGCGCAGCCAGCGTGATCAAGACCATGAACGGCGTCCACATCCAGACATCGACCGCCACCAGGGCGGCAAACGCCAAACCTTCAGTGCCGAGGTATTCCACGTTGGTGTGCGTGATGAGGCGCGTCAGATAACCGATCACCCCGAACGTCGGATCGTAGTTAAGCCGGAAGAAGGTGCCGATGGCCGCAGGCGTGAGGATCATCGGGGAAAACAGGAGCGTCAATGCGAGGCGCCGGCCGGGCATTCGTGTGCTTCCCCAGTAGAGGGTCCCGATCAGCGCACCGAGCAACGTGGTGAGCGTTACGCTGAAAAAGACGAAGGTAAACGTGCGGCTGAACGCCAGCCACAGGTCGATGTTGTCGAGGTAATCCAGGTAGTTACGAAACTGGACAAAACGCGGCGGCCGCCCAAGCGTCAGCGAATAGTTGTAGAAGCTCATGCCCACCATCCAAAACAACGGCAGGAGATTCCAGATCGCGAAAAACATGAGCGCCGGCGCAAGGAGGAGCCATGGATACAAGCGGGAATTCTCGATCGCACGCATGCCCGATCACTACGATTAAAGGTTAATGAACCGGGCTGTGCCCCCCTGACGTTTACCTCACCGTTTTCCCTGCGGCGTTGGCCTCCCGGCCCGCCTGGCTGGCTATTTGAGTTGAAGCCTCAGGTACTCAGTCGTCGGTTTTTTCTCCGTGTCGCCCAGATCGTACAGCACCTGCTGCTGGCGCGCGGCGGCCCAGTTCAACGCCTTCATGGGATCGTTAACCGCACCGGTGACGTACGACGTAAAAGCTTCCTGCTGGATGGCCAACAGCTCCGCGTACTTGGGTGAGTGGTAAAAATCCCGGTTGAACGGGATCATGAACTTCATCGCCCGGTTCCAGGGATTGATGCTGTCGAAATTCGGATCCTCCAGCGTTGCTTTCACCGCCGGGTTGCCGCCCTTTTTGGCAAATTCCAGCTGCGTCTCCGGCAAATACCACCACTTGAGAAAATCGAGAATGGCCTGTTTTTGTTCCGGGGTAGCGTAGTTGTTGATCACCCAGGATTGACCGCCGATGCAATAGAGGCGCTTGATGGACCCGTCCGCTTGCTTGATCCCAGGCGAAGGCACCACCATCACCTTGTCGCGGTTTTGAGGCGTGATCATCGCCAGGCCCACCGCCGCCCACATCTGAGCCGTGGCCACTTTACCCTGAGTGAAGGCGTCAATGTTCTCGGCAATCCCGTAGTTGACCGCCCCCGGAGGTTCGACCTCCAGGAACGATTTTTGGATTTCCAGGCCTTTGGCGTTGACCGGGGTATTCAGGTAACCTTCCACGTCGTGGGTCTTGGGATTCCAGAACTCGCCCCCCGCCGACCACTGGATCGGGTAAAGGGTCATGCTCTCGAAGTCGTACTCTTTCGAGTGCTGAAGGCACGTGCCGTACAGACCTTTGTCCGGGCGGGTGAAAAATTTCGAAATCGCTTTGAATTCGTCAAAGTCGACCTTTTCCCAATCCTCAAACGTTTGCGGCAATTCGCGACCGGTCTGCTGCTTGTAGGCGTCGCGTTCGGCCGGATTCTGAAAAAGATCTTTGCGGACGAACAGGACCAGCACGTCGGTTTCCTGCGGTAAAGCCACCTTGTGACCCGAGTTGTCCGGGTACTCCATATAAGAGCTCACCAGCACGGGGTGGTACCATTCCGGGTTCAAGTCCGGGTTTTGCTTGATGGTGTCATCCAGCTTCACGATCCAGCCCGGCTCGGTAAATGCCCCCAACCATTGGCTGTCGCTGACAATCAGCGAGTACTCGTTCGACTTGGTGGCAAGCGACGACGCCGCTTTCTGAAACAGCGTGGAAAACGGGGCATCGGCGTAAGTGAAACTGACGTGGTAGCCGTACTTCTCCGCCGCGTACTTCGCGAATTCCGGAGCCATGTCGACCGGGAGTTTGCTCGGCAGCCAGCCCGCCACGCCGAGTACGGACAACCTGATCGTTTTACCTTTGAGATCCAGGCGCTGTCCTTCTGCCCGGCTGGATGCCGGCAGCGCGCACAGGCTGCAAAAAATGAGCGAAGCTAAAAGGTGTCGGGTGGTCATGGCGGGGAACTTTGGTGGATGCACGACCCGCACGCTTGATACGGGTAGGCTTATGGACGCGCGAATGTAGAGGGATGCCCTTGAAAGTCAAGGGACGGCGGCCGGTTCTCGCCCCTGAGTTGCACATTTGCTCACCCTGCGGGTAGATGCTCGTGGGGATCGTCACGCCAATTTCTTGGGCGCGATTCCCACCAGGATCGAGCCGGCAACCCTCACGCGCCCTGGCGGGCTAATACATCGGTTCTGAGGCTTGTCGAGCTGTCTTTGCCCCGGAGTGTCCTGGTCTCGGCAGCGCCGCACCGGCGGGCACGAAAACGAGGAGCTTTTTTGGATTATCCGCTGGACTCTTTCGCATCTTCGGATGACGAAAATTGCGTGATCCCCGCCCGCTCCCGTTGCCCCTGGTGTAAAGTCGATGATCCGTTATACCTCTCATACCACGATGAGGAATGGGGGGTGGCCGATTACGACGGGGGGCACCTGTTTGAAATGCTGGCCCTCGAGGGCGCGCAAGCAGGGTTGAGTTGGCGAACCGTGCTTCGAAAGCGTGCGCATTACCGGAAGGTGTTTTGCGGGTTTGATCCCCACGCCCTCAGCCAGTGGACGGATGCGGAGATCGCCAACGCCCTGCGGGACCCCGGGATCATTCGCAACCGCCAAAAGGTGGACAGCGTGATCAATAACGCGCGGGTGCTCATGACGCAGTTTGGAGGCGATCCCGATCGGTTTGCGACATTTCTCTGGGCTGCGGTGGATGGCAAGCCCATCCAGCACGCCTTTCAATCAATGGGCGACGTGCCCGCGCGCGACCCGGCGAGCGACCGGCTTTCGGCTGAATTGCGCCGGCGCGGTTTCCGGTTTGTCGGATCCACGATCTGCTACGCGTTTATGCAGGCAGTGGGCATGGTCAACGATCACCTCGTTACCTGTTTCCGTTATGACGAGGTACGGCGGCCAGGCTAGGCATAACTGCTCCAAGCGCCAACCTCTACCGGTTGCCCCTGCGTCCGCCCCATCCCTGCGGCCGCTCGGAAGAAGTCCGATGCGGCATTCATGATCCCGGTCCGGCGTTCGGCCAACGCAACGCCGCATCGAAAAACGAAAGCAGGGGGATTCCCTCCAAAAGGCATGCGGAACAGTCCATGAAGTTGTTTCCCCCGTTGCCGGCGCTGGTTTCTTTCCTGCAGCCGACCGCACGACGCTTGGCGCTGACGGGCGGATTCACGTCCGTTGCGTTGGGGTTAAGCCTGGTGAACGCAGCGCCTGTCTCGCAGACATCAACCGGCGGATGCCCGCACACCATCACTTACGATCGTTACTCGCTCAAAATAGACGGGAAGCGCATCTTCCTTTACTCCGGCGAAATCCACCCGTTCCGTCTGCCGAGCCCATCCCTCTGGCGGGACGTGCTGGAAAAAATCAAGGCAGCCGGCTTCGACGGTATCTCCGTCTACTTTGACTGGGGCTACCACTCCCCGTCACCGGGGACGTATGACTTCACCGGCATCCGCAACGTGGATTACTTCCTTGAGCTTGCGAATGAGGCGGGCCTGTACGTGATCGCCCGGCCGGGACCCTACATCAATGCCGAAGTCGACGCCGGGGGATTTCCCGGCTGGCTGATTCGACTTCCCGCCAGCCTCAGGAGCACAGATCCGCGCTACCTGAGGTGGGCGTATGAATGGATGGAACGCATCGACGTCATCATCGCGCGCCATCAACTTACCAACGGAACCGGCAGCGTGATTGCCTACCAGGTTGAGAACGAGCTTTACGACACTTCAACCAACGGGCAGCAATACATCCAGGACCTCCAGAATAAGGCGCGCGCCGACGGAATTGTCGTCCCGTTTACATTCAATGAACCTACCCTCGGGGCGACGCTTTACATTACCGGACTCGGTGCCGTGAATCTCCCCGGCTTTGACAGCTACCCGCAAGGCTTCGATGCCTCAGACGCTCAAAAATGGTCGCAGGTTCCCGACTTCACGGTTAATCGGCCGCTGCTGCAAAACAGCCCGCTTTTCTCTGCGGAGCTCCAAGGAGGAAGCACGGACGTCTGGGGCGGCCCGGGCTACCGGAATTGTTATGAATTAACCAACGCCAACTTTGAGGGCGTGTTCTACAAATCCCTCATCGGCCAGGGCCTCACGATGATCAACTTCTACATGACCTGCGGCGGGACCAGTTGGGGATGGTTGCCTTATGACGGCCGGGCGAATTCATTCATCACCGGGGTCTACACCTCGTATGATTACGGCGCGGCGATCGGCGAGCCTCGGGTGCTCACCGGCAAATACGCGGAACAAAAGCGCATCGCTCACCTGCTTCGAGCCGTCGCCCCGATCAGTGAGACCGACCCGGTGAGCTCGGCCCCTGCGCCGACGAACGCCGCCCTTTTACAGTACACGCGAAGGAATCCGGAGACGAACACCTTTGTCTACGTGTTGCGCCATGCGGATGCCACCTCAACGACGGACGAGCGCACCCATATCACGGTCCGGACGCCCGACGGTGACTACGCTTCGGTACCGCAGCAACCCGGGGCCGCCATCGAGATCGCCGGCCGCGAGGCGAAACTCTTGCTGGCCAACTTTGCCCTGAAGCGGGGCCACCTGGTCTACTCCACCTCGGAATTGATGACCGAGGCGGACACGGGGGACGCCGATTACGTCGTTTTGTATGCACCGGCCGGCCGGCAAGGTGAAACCGTGCTGCGGTTCAACGCCCAACCCACCATCAAGGTGTTGGCCGGCAGCGTGGATTCGTCCTACGATCCGTCGAACGGGGACCTCCGGCTGAATTACGTCCACGGCGGGCTGGCGAGGGTGCAGGTGATCGGGCCGGCGGGAACTCTGTCCCTGCTCGTCGCCGATTACCCCGCCAGCGCGACCTTTTGGGAGCGTGATCTGGGCGGTCGCCAAGTGCTGGTGTCGGGCGCTTACCTCGTCCGCAGCGCAAAGATCATAGGCAATACCCTTAAACTGACCGGTGATCTGGACGCGGCGACCACGCTCGAGCTGTTTGTGCCCGAATCGGTGCGTCGCGTGGCCTGGAACGGCGTGGCGGTGGAGACCCGGCGCACGCCTTATGGGACCTTAACCGCAAGCCTGTCCGGCCCGGTGGCTGCCCGATTGCCGGCCCTTACAGGGTGGAAGTTCCAGTTCGAATCGTTCGAACGGGACGCCGATTTCGATGACTCACGCTGGGTGATGGCCAACCACCTCACGACGAATAATCCCAACCCGCCCGGTAGCCTACCCGTTCTCTATGCAGATGATTACGGTTTCCACCATGGCCATATCTGGTACCGGGGCCATTTTAGCGCCACCGGACAGGAGACTGGGATCACCCTGGACGGTGAAGGCGGTGTGTACGGGAGTTATGCGGTTTGGCTCAACGGCACCCTGCTCGGCACCCAGCCCAGCGGCCAGCGCACGTTTGGCTTCCCCCAGGGCGCCCTTAAGCCAAACCAGAATAACGTCGTCGCGGTGCTGGTCATGAACATGGGCCATAATGAGTCGTTCTTGCCCTTTGAGGCGGGGGCCAACACCGTCTGCGATCCGCGGGGTATCAAAACGGCCATCCTGCAGGGTACCGCCACCGGCACGCTCTCCTGGCGGATTCAAGGGAATCGAGGCGGCGAACGGGTGATCGACCCGGTCCGCGGTTGGTTCAACAACGGAGGGCTTTATGGCGAGCGACACGGCTGGTATCTGCCCCTCTTTAACGATGAGCGTTGGGCAACGGTTGACCTGCCTGACCGTTGGGTAAACCGGCAGCTTCCGGCGGGGGTCGGCTGGTATCGAACCACCTTTAATCTCAACTTGCCCGCGGAATCGGACGTGCCGATCGGCATCAACATCGCTGACCCGACCTCGCTGCCTTACCGTGCGCTGATCTTCGTAAATGGCTGGCAAATGGGCATCTATGCTAACGAGCTTGGTCCCCAACGAACGTTTCCAATCCAACCCGGGATCCTGAACCCGCACGGAGTGAACACGATCGCGATCGCCGTCTGGGGCGAAGAAGGAAGCGCCGGCGGCACCGACAGCAGCGGCGGTTTGGGCAAAATCAACCTGGTCAAGTACGGCAACTTCAAGGGCGGCGTACCGGTTACGGTTGTGCCTGCCCCGCTGATTCTCCCGTGAGACGGATGCCGGCTAAGCCGGTTCGCAAGACGCGCCTGCTGCAACCCGACGGGAGAGAAAGGACCACCTACCCAACCGGCCTGAGACGTGATTCGAGCATCACTTCGGCAGCTTTTTCCCGAGCCATTTCTCGAACGCTTTCTTACACCCCTTCTCAGGATGGTTAAGCCGGTTTTAGCCCCGAAGGGGCGGCCAGAACCTAGCCCAGGGTTCCACCCCTCTGCCATTTAGTTAGGGGCGGCGGGCCGGGCGTGGCCTTCCGTCCCGGTAGAACGGCTGATCCTATACCCTTCAGGCAGCGATCTCGGTAGAATGCCGGCTGGAGGGGGGGCGCCGCCGGGGGATGCTCCGCACCTTGTTGAATTGGTCTTAGGCCCAACGGCCCGGGAGAACCTAGCCCAGGGTGAATCCCTGAGCTTTGCCCACATTCTTTGAGGGCAGCGCGGAGACAGCCGTGACCGTCTTACGGCCCGAAGGGCCAAGAGAACCTAGCCCAGGGTTTACCCTGGGTAACCGTCAAATCACGATCGAGCCCTTAAGGGGCGGCAGAAAGCGTTGCTCATGGTTTCTGCCGCCCCTTCAACAAATCCAACCCGGCGGGGCGGGCGTTTGTCAGCGGAGGCGTACAGGCGTGACGCCTTAGGAGGGTTCGATCGGGGCGGGGTGCGTTCCCAGGGTAACCCCTTGTCTTTGCCCACATCTTTGCAACCCCTTGCGTCCCAGCCCGTTACAAGGGAATGTTCGTCTGAACGTGCGTTATGCAAGTGGTTGGGGATAACCATTTGTGAAAACGAGCTCCCAGATGTGGGTAACAACGAGGGGTAAATCCTGGGCTAGGTTCTCCCGGCCCGTTGGGCCTGGACGGTTTATACGATCTGATAGGTGTAAAGCTGGCAGGGCACCTCACCCCTGGGGCAACGCCCGCACAGGCACTGAAGTGCCTGGCTACGATCAGCCGTTCCTCCAGGACGAAAGCAATACCCGGCCTTGTATCCTTAACTAAATGGCCATGCGGTGGAACCCTGGGCTGGGTTCTGCCGCCCTTCGGGGCTAAGACCGGCTCAACCATTCTGAGGAGGGGTGTAAATGGCTCCTTTCGTCTCACTCGAAGTCGTATACCACGAGCCTTGCGAAGAGCGGCTTACACTGCTTCACGAATTCCACGTGTTGAGGATGATCCTGGTATTCATCTTGAGCTTGTTTGCTCGAGAATTGTAGGTTCAGCGCCACTTGATACGTCTGATCAACCACGCCGCGATGGCTTGGCACCATCTTACCGACGTGGAAATTCACGATGCCCGGGATTGACGTCAGGTATTGTTTGGCCGCAGCAACCAACCGGTCAGGGGCATCGGGCTCACTGGGGTCAGTCCAAAAGATAACCACGTGTGAAAACATCCCGCGATATTCAATGAAACTCGCTCCCGATGCAATAGGCGGAAGCGTTTCAGCCTTTGGCGAAAACGAAAGGTGTATGATCTAACCAAAAAGAAAACGCCGGCCGCGATCGTCTCCCAGCGGTTCCGACGGCAAAGTCGAACTGTATCGTTTCTCGATATTGTCGATAGATTCCTGCTATGGGTACCTCGGGTTCCTTGCTCGCCGACTTTTCGACCGACCGCCGCCTTTTATGGCTCTGCCGGATGGCAGCGGCCGTCAGCTTGGCCAGCGCGTTGGCGGCCGATGGGCTGCTCCAACTGATCGCGCTGATCGCGAGTACAGCGTGGACCGTTTTGATTTGTTGCGGGTACGGGACGTGATGGATCGAGAGCCGCCGCCGGTGCCCGCAGCGCAAACGGTCGCGCAAGCCGCCGAGGCGATCCGCCGCGGCGAGCCCCTTTACTGCCGGCGGCGGAGAACCCGGGTTGAATTGGGTGCGGTTGTTCGACGCGGGCCTTTCTGAAGGTCAATAAATCTTGCCGGTGGCTCCGCTCTGGACCGACAAGCCGGCGCCGCTGGTTTCATTGAAGCTCTCTGCCGTCCTGCCGTGCCCTTTAAACAGGATAGCCCCGACCTGGAACCCCGGACCCGCGACTTGACTAAGTCCCTGGACTTTTCGGGTTCCAGCAGTTTCCGCGGGCCGTGGCGTTTACTTTGCCGGTTCACAGCGGAAAATTGCAATCTTAGCGCCGATGCAACTTCCCACCATGACAGCGAAGCCGGCCGCTCCCCCCGCAAAAGGCTGGGTGGGCACCACGCTGGCGGTTTTCTACGTTTTCTTATGGGCCTCGGCTTACGTGCCGAGCAAAGTGGCTTCCACCCAGAGCCCGCCCTTATGGTTTCTGGCGGCGCGGTTCCTCGCGGCGGGTGTGGTGCTGGTTTGCATCGCGGTTGCGCGGCGTCCGCCGTGGCCGAAACATGTTTCGGGTTGGGTTTTCGCGGCGATCCTCGGGCTGTTTGGCAACGCCCTTTACTTGGGACTGACCTACACGGCCTTGCACCGCCTCTCGGCCGGCATGGGCGCCATCATTGCCAGCACCAACCCCCTCCTGCTGGCCCTTGTCGCGCCTTATTTCCTCAAAGAACGGCTGTCGATCACCAAGCTGGCAGGCTTGGTGATCGGCTTTGGCGGGGTGTTGACCATCGTGCTCGCGCGCACCGGCGGCACGACCGCACTGCCGCCCGACGTGGCGCTGGCCTTTGGCGGCGTCATGGCCAACGTCTGCTCGACGCTGATATTCAAGCGGTACGCGGTCCGGTTCGATCTGATGGTGGTCACGGCCCTGCAGATGAGCAGTGCCGGGCTTTTCATGGCCGTGACGGCGGCCTGTTTCGAGCCCTTGGGCGTGACGATCACGCCGGAGTTACTGCTGGCATTCGCTTACCTGGTCCTGGTCCTCAGCGTTGGGGCCTCGTTGCTGTGGTTTTGGTTGCTGACCCATGGGGAGGCAAGCCGTGTGAGCGCCTACTACTACCTCACGCCCGCGTTTGGCTTGGCGCTGAGCGCGTGCCTGTTGCACGAAGCTATCGGGCCCGGCGACTGGGCCGGGCTGGCCGCCATTGTGTTCGGGATTGTCCTGGTTCAGCAACGACCAAAAGATGCGGGCACGAAGACCGCCGAGTAAAGAAAAGTGGAACCGGCTGCGGGGTGCTCGCGGGGGGGGTGGGCCCGGCCGCCCAAATCGCGGTTACCAGCGTCGGAAGAGTCGCGGCAAGCGCTCCATGGTCCGAAGCGATTGGATGGCCGCCTCGCGGTTTGCCATCAAAAGCACCTTCTGGCCGTGGAGCGTGCGGGGATCCGGTAGGGGTAAGCGCACGAGAACTACCGCTTAGCTGCAAACCGCTGAAAAGCTCGAAAGGCCTTGCTTGCTTTGTAAGGCTCGACAACGTTTCCGAACGCCGGCAAGCGAGCGCTCGCTCCCGTCCTCCCACATGACCGGCCCTTCGTCTGCGGCGTACGCGTAACGCCACCTGATGTCCTGGCACAGGCCCACCAAGTCTTGGTAGATGCTCATCGCATTGACGCCCAGGCGGGTGAGATCGTGCCGGATGCTCGGGAAGATGGCCGCGGGGATCTTGAGTTTCACGAGTCGCTGTTCGAAGTGTTCATCCTCTTCCAGCGCCCGGAAGGGCGATTGCTCGTCGTGGCTCGGGTGAACGGTGAAGTAGCCGCCTTGGGCCGCAATCCGGCTGGAGACCAAGCGTGGAACGAGAATGCTGAGCTGCTTGATTTCGAAGGGGTTGCCCTTCCCGGAACTGTCCACGTAATCGCCCCCATCACTCACCAACCCCTCTCGAGCGTGGAACAACCAGATGACCCCATGGTCCGACTCGGCGGGCCGCTCCACGACGAACCAGGTCGCCGCCAAAGCGTTTACCGACCGGTCGAGCAATCGGGTGGGCAGCCCATGATGCTGAGCGACGGCCAGCCAGTCCCACTGGGTTTCGGGGCGCATCTCCAGAAAGGGCAGGCTACGGCGCATGAACTGCCTGAGCAGCGCCTGTTCAGTCTCCAATAAGCCCCCATGCTTGGGATGCAGGCGGGCAATAGAGGGTAGCAGCGGTTCGTCGACGCGCTGGCCACGGAAGAAAACCTCGCCCCGGCAGGAGCAATGTTCCTCGATGTAACCAACGAGGTCAGACAGAGCACAAATCACCATTTCTTGCATTTACAACTCCGCAGAAACTCTAAGTATACGCATGCCCTGCCGGGTCCGAGTGCGCGGGGCATAGAGCCTTGTGGTGCGCTCAGGGAGGGACCGCGGTGGAGACCGGGGCAAATCGGGGCCGATGTTTCGTCCTGAAGCGTTGCAGCTTTTCTGATTCGGCGGAAAAACTCGTGCCGACGGGCAACTTTGGGCTTTGAGGTCAGCGCCTGAGCCAATCGTGAAACACGATTCCCACGATGCCTGCACCCGCAATGACCCCCAGCGCCGCGCTTAACCGTACGGTCAACGATCGCTGCGCGGCGACCCGGGCCACTAGCGGGATGTCGACCAGCGTACTCGTCAAAGAGGCCAGCACGGCGCCGTTCGCCGCAATCGCGGCGTTCACCTCCCGGTGGGCGGCGGCCGTGCCGGCCGCGGCCACGGCCGAAGCGCTCGAGACCAAGCCCCCCGCGACGCTCACGGCATAAAATCCCCAGGTGCCAAGGCGCTTTTGGGCCAGGGTTCCCGCGACGTGCAACGCCAGAAAGATTAACCCGAATTTTAGCGCGGCCTTCAACGAAAAGGGTTGCTCGAGGTTCAACTTCGGGGTTTCCGGGCCAGCGCTGCCCCGTTTGAGGCCCTTCCAGATGAAAAGCATGCTGAAGAGGATCATCAGCGCCAGGGGGATCAAACTGCTCACCCACGCCGGCCAGGCCAGGAGGGCCAACAACAGCGAGTTGCGCAAGAGCATGGCGGCGGTGGCCAGCAAGGTTCCCCGGTAAGCCACGGCGAGAAGGCCCTCGCCGCCTTCTTTAACCCGTTGGGCCAATTCGGCCACCGCGGCGGTGCTGTTGACCAAACCGCCCAGGAAACTCGTGATGTCAAAGCCGCGCGGGCCGTAAAGTTTCCACAGCACGTAATTGACAAAGCCAAGGGCGGCGATCAGAAGGACGGTGATCCAGGTACCCTGCGGTTCGATCAAGCCCCAGGGGTCAACCGCCCGGGCGGGCAGCACCGGGTAGATGAGAAAACTCAAGATGGCCAAGAGGATGGCGGACCGCAATTCCAGGTCGCTTAAACCGACCACAAAGCCGCTGATGGTCTCTTTCCAGGCCAGCAACGCCGCGGTGATGACCGTCACGGCTACCGGGGTAAAGGTATGGCCCTGGCCGCAGAAGACGCCGGCAAATCCGACGAGCAGCAGCGCAGTGGAGGTGGTGAGGGCGAGCGTCTGGCGGAGGGTAAACTGGCGCCAGTTCATCAAGCCCACCAGCACCAGCAAACATGCCATCGCCAAAGTGGCGAACCGATCCCCGGCTAATCCGCCCACGCAGCCCAGCAAGGCCGCCAAGCCAAAGGTCCGCACGCCTGCCTTGCCGTGGTGTTCGCGCTCCAAGCCCACGAAGACCCCGCAGCCGACCGCCAGCACGAGCCGTAGGAGCGTGGGCAGGTAAGGCCAAGGCGAAGCGGGGTTGGTGACGTCGGGGTCCGACATAGGTCCTTTATGTCCAAAAACCCGCGCTCGGCAAGGGGCATGCCTTTGCCCGGCCCATCGCTTGGCTGGACAAAAGAATCGGTTACCGGTGATCGTGCCGCTAACGGACGCCCGTTGTCCGCAAGCGCGGCGCCAGCCGCAGGGCCAACGGCCAGGTGAGCAGGGCGGTGCCGGCCGTCATCGCGGTGCCCCAGCGCGGCCCGGCCCAGTCGCCCACCAAGCCGTACAGCACGGGCGCAAGCGCCCCCGAACCGATGACGCCGGTGTAGAATAGAGCGAAGGCGCGCTCGGCCCGGCCCGGCGGCGCCAACTCGGGTACCGTGCCGTAAAGCACCGAGGAGGTGCCGTTGAGCATGACCCCCAATAGCGGCAGCGCGACGAGCGTCGGGGTGAGCGGCAGGCTCAACACCGCCAGGATCAGGGCGGCGGTGGCGCCCTCAGTCAACAGCACCGTCGCGAGCACGCCCCATCGGGCGCCCAGCCACCCGCAGGCGAATTTGCCCGCCGCGCCGCCCCCGAACACCAGCGCGAGGGCAAAGCCCACAGTCGGCAGGGCGGCGCCTTTGGCCTGCAGCAGGAAGGGCAGGAAGGTGAGCAGCCCCATGCGCGCGGCGGTGTCCAGCACGCCCAGGACAAACAACAGGGCGAAGCCGCCGCGGCCACGGCCATCGCGGAAAACGGGGCTGACTTTTTCCCTGGCCGGTGCCGGGGCGACCGGTGGCAGGAAAGCCAGGACCGTCCCGGCGACGGCCATGCCCAGCGCGGCAAGCCACTGAAGCGCTTGGCGCCAAGGCATCAGCGTCAACAGCAGCGAGGTGAGGGCCGGCAGCGCCGCCTTACCCAGATCGCCGGTGAAGTTGTAGGTGCTCAGCGGTCCACGGGCTTCGGCCCCATAGGCCCGGGCCACCGCAGCCGAGGCGGTGGGGTGCTGGGCGCTGGAGCCCGCGCCCGAGAGCGCCAACCCGGCGCAGAGACCGAGCAGCCCGCCGGACCAACCAGCCAGCGCGTAACCCAGCGCGGCCACCGCCGTGCCCAGGGCCAGGACGGCGCGACCGCCGAGTCGTTCGGCCCCCTGACCGGCAGACACCTGCAGCGCCGCCATCAGCCCGGCGTGGAGGCCCCGCAGCAGGGCGAGCCGGCCGTAGCCCAGGCTGAACTCGGCTTGCCAGACCGGCAGCAGCACGTAGAGCAGATCGGCGTAGCCGTCGTGCAGCGCGTGGGCCAAGCCGGCCACCACGAGAGTGCGGGCCCCGTGCGGCGGAGTCGGGCTTTGGGTCGCGGAAGGCGGGGCATGCGCGGGTGGCATCGTGAGTTCCTCAACGGGGGCATATAAAGCGTGGTCAGGTTCGGGGCCAGCGGTTTATCCTCCGGCGAACGTGCCGCCGTGAAAGCGTGGCGGTCCGACCCGTGCTTGGCATAGAAACTACCCAAGTTAGTCGGCGGGGCCGAGATATACCCCTCGGATGCAGCCCTTCACGCTGTTAGGGCCGGCCGACCCAGATGGCCCGGACCTGCCGAACCCAGCGTGCTGGACGTTTCTCGCCGGGAACGATGACCCGGAGGGGGCCTTCCGCCATGGTGAGTGGCTGGCCATCGCGGCGATCCGCCAATACGATTACCCGATCGGTCTGGGCCGGGTCCAACTCTGCCAGGGCAAAGACGGCCCGGTACCCATCCGCAGCGTCCACCACGACGTACCTGGCCACCGCCTCGCGGTTGGGCATGGTGGTCGCATCGAGTTTCATGCCCGCGGCGCGCAGCACTTCCCCGAGCGACACGCCGTCATAGGTGATTTCCCGACCCTGCCGATCCTGGACGCGGACCTGCGTGCGGGGCAGGCGCGCCCAGGCCGAGGCGGTCCACTCCGCCGGGGCGGGCACCTGGCCTCCGACCCGCAAGATCGGCTCCGATGCGGCCGAGCGGCTCAGGGCAGGCGTCGCGCTCCCTCCTTCTCCCTGAGCGAGGGCCAATCCCCGAAACCCAAGCAGGCCCAGAGCAAGCGCAAGGCTGATGCGAAGGCCCCCATGGGCCCACAATGCGTTTCGGCGCCCCTTCACCGGCGTTCTCTCCACGGAAACGGCGCAGCCGTCAAGCGCCGCTCAAAGGTGGCGTTATCTCGCGCCCGAGGATTGACGCGCCGCGGCGGCGAGCTCGCAAAGGCGGTCGAACTTTTCCCCGCTCACCGCGATGTCGAGGTGAAACACCTCTGCAATGCCCCGCGTCCAGCCATGGATGAAGTACGTCCAACCGTCCTCGACCTGGAGGTTGCGCGCCGCAGCCTGAGCCTTGGCCTGACGCAGGAACACCAGATCGCCACGGTAATTGAATTCCCAAACGATCCCGTGCCGCGGAAACAGGGCGGCATCCGTCACCGGCGAACCGGGCGCATCTTTGCCCAGGCCGGTGGCATTAACGACCAGGGAGCCGGGGTTGAGGTGCTTCAGCACGGCGTCGTTGCCTTCGGGCCCGGTGATCTCCAGGTACTCGACCGGCACGTCCGAGCCGAAGCCGGCGTGCACGCGGCGGGCTTCCGCCAAACGAGACGGTTGCCGGTCGGACACCACAATGCGCGAGGGCCGGTTTGCGGCGTTGTTTTCGCTGCACATGAGGTACCAACTGGTCGCGATTGAGGAGCCGCCGGCGCCGGCCAGGAAAGCCTCGGCCCCGGTCTTTTGCCAGTGGTCTGGAGGAAGAAATCCTTCCAGGGCCAGCCCGGAAGAGATGGGGTCTTTGGCGTGGACAGCCAGCTTGCCGTGGGCCTTTGACAGGGAGCTGGTCTCGCCCAACCGCAGTGCGTGCGGATCGATTTCATCGAAGAGGTCCCGGCAGGCGGAGAAGAGGTCAATCTTATGCGTGGTCACCAAAGCGCCCTGCGAGAGGGGGTCGTTTTTGATGAACTCGACCGCGGCCCGGTAGGCGTCAGGTTCAGCATGCAGCGGGAAGTCGATGCCCGTGAGCTGGGCGTCGGCAATCCCCAGGTACTCGGCCCATCGGGGAAAGACTTTCATGATGGAAGACTGCGCGGTCGACACGCCGATGAAGTACATCGTGGGCCGGCTGGCCGGGACGTAAGCTTCGCTCATCGCGCTGCCTCCCCTGCTCGTGCTTCGGCCGCCGCCGAAGCGGCGGCTTTGGCCCGTTCCCAGCGGGCGATCTCTTCCTGCGAGCTTTCCTGGCAGCGCGGATTGGGCACTTCACGCCAGTCCCCGGCGCCGTCGTCGACGATCAGCACTTTCATGCGTTGAGCCCTGGCGATGATGCCATAATCCTGCCCGGAATCGGCCGGGTGGCAAAACAGGGTGAACAAGATCCCGGGGCCCGCGTTGACGCTCCGGCGAATCCAATGCGGGGGCGCGTAGACCGCCGTTTGCGGTTGCATCGCCGTGGCCCAGGTGTCGCCCAACGGCGTTTTTATGTGCATCACGCCCGCGCCGGTCTGGCGGTAGTAGAGCTCGCCGGTTTTTGGGGTGACAACGGCCTGGGCAGGTTCGGGAAAATGCATAGGCCGGTCAGGAGGAAAAGGGCGGTGGGACGGGTAAGAAACGCGGCAGACCAAACGCAATCTGCGGCCCAAAGATGTAGTTTTAAAATCTATTTGTAATTAAGAAACTAAAAACTACTGGGTTATCACTTCAGATTTCAACTGCAAAGGCGTCATGACACGGTTAAAAGCCGCTTCGTCCGGTAGCGTTGCACGCTTGAATGGTAGCAAGACTACTATCCGGTAGTCCCCCCCCTCTGGGCGCCAAGCGATCGGCCATCAAATCGCGCAGCATCGAGGCGCCGGTGAATAGCCTGTCCGAGGGGCAACCAGCAAAAAGTAGTGCTCTCCGAATGGTTTGGCGCGGGTTGCCGGGTGATCATCATCATGTGCTGGCGCCGGAAGGCCGGACCGCATAAACCTGAACCCAATGAGTTCGCACGGTTTGTTTTTGGCCATTGACGTCGGCACGGGCAGCGTCCGCTCGGCGTTGGTCGACCTCAACGGCAACCCGGTGGCGTTTCAGGCCAAAGAACATGCCCAGATCGTGCCCCGTCCAGGCTGGGCCGAGCAACGGCCGCGCCAGTGGTGGGAAGGGGCAGTCGAAACGACGCGCGCCGTGCTTCAGTCCGTGGCGGGCGCCGCCGACCGGATCGTCGCGGTGGCCGCCTGCGGTCAAATGCACGGGACGGTGCTCATTGACGCCGCCGGTGAACCCGTCCTGGATGCTGTCCCGCTATGGAACGACAAACGGACCCGCGCCCTCGTCGAAAAGGTGCGGCGAGACCACGGGATCGAGAGATTTTTGCCGATCACCGCCAATCCACCCGCCGTCGCCTGGCAAGCCTTCAAACTGGCCTGGATCAAAGAAAACCACCCGGAAGCCTACCGGCGCGCAACCACGCTGCTGATGCCGAAGGACTTCATCAATTTCAAGCTGACCGGCGAGCGAGCCGTCGATTATCCGGAGGCTTCCTGCAGCTTTCTTTTCAGTTGCCAGGACCACGGCTGGAGCCGGCAGATCACCGATCTCCTGCAACTCGATTACGAGTTGTTGCCGCCATTGAAGCTCCCGGCGGAATTCATCGGCCGGGTGACGCCGCCGGCCGCCGCGGTCACCGGTTTACAGGAAGGAACCCCGGTGGTGACCGGAGTAGGGGATTTCCCGGCTAGCCTGCTGGGCTCGGGCGTCATTCGGCCCGGAACCGGGTCGGACTCGACCGGAACGTCGACCCTGGTGACGCTCTGCACGGAGCGCCCGACGCTCGACCCGATCATCACCAACGTTCTGAGCGTCGACGGCCGAAACTGGAACACCTTCACCATCCTGGATGCCGGCGGGGATGCCATGCGCTGGGCGCGCCGGGCCTTTCACGAAAACCAATATTCTTATGAGCAGATCGTCCGGCTGGCTGAGTCTGCCCCTGCCGGTTCCGATCAATTGCTCTTTTTGCCCTACCTCAATGGAGAACGCCTGGGCGCCCATCAAAATGCCCGGGCGCAATTCTTCGGCCTGACGAGCGGCCACGACGCCGCGCACCTGCACCGGGCGGTCATGGAAGGGGTGGCGTTTGCCGCGCGACGAAACCTTCGCTTGATGAAAGCGGCCGGCCACCCCATTGACGTGTTGGTCGCAAGCGGAGGCGGCGCGAAAACGCCGCTGTGGTTAGAGATCAAGGCCAGCATTTACGGATGCCCGATCGTCGTGCCGAAGAAGGCCGAATGCGGAGTGGTGGGTTGCGCGATCCTGGCAGGGTTGGCAACCGGGGCTTACGATAATTTCGAGGACGCGGTTGCCCGGTGCGTCGAATTCGGGCCCGCGATCGAGCCGAATCCGGATTGGCGGGCGACCTACGAGCGCCTGGGAGAACTCTTTGACGACCTGCACGAAGCCAGCCAGCGGTTCTATGACCGTCTCGAGCAGTGAGGCTTAAAAGTAAACCAACGGCGCAGCGAGGCGGGGCCGAAATCGAGGCGATTGCAGAGCGGTTTGATGAGCGATTTTGGGGCGTGTGGGGCGGTGTTAGAGCAGCGTGATCCGGCCTCGGGAACGGGCCGCGGCAAGCCGCTTGCCCGTTCCTTCCCTCCGGGGAGTTAGGCGGGGCGGTAATGCCCCCGGACCCAAATGTAGCGGTAGCCGTTCCAACGCCAGTGGCCCGGCACCCAGACCACCGGATAGGCCGGGTACGGTGGACGGTATTCGGTCAATGGCGGCGGTGGCGGGCGGTAAGGGCGCGGGGATCGGTACACGACGGTTTCTGTGCACGCGTTAAAGGCCAGCATGGCCACGGTCCCCAGAGTTGCGCTGCGGGTTAGCTCACAAAAATGCGGCAATTGCATGGAACGTTTTATAGGTTTAAACCCCATGGGCAGTGCTCGGTTGCGAGCCGAGTTCGACCGTGGTCACCCCGGTGCCGGACAGTCCCTGTCGTTTGTCGAAGGCGGCCCAACGCGGAACGAGCTGCAAGTTAGTCAGGTGGCTGGGGTATCCGGAGTAGCCGGCGGGCTCAAACAGGGATTGTTGCTGGATGATGCCTGGGCGTGTACGCTGATCGAATCGGAGGGGCCGATGGCGACATTCCTGATACCCAGCCGCATTGCTCCGGATGCGATCGACGATCCGAAAAACTTCACAAAAAGCTGTCCGAGGCTGTCCCGGAAAAGATCAAGCTGATGGCCACGCCCTCGAAGGAGGTTCTCGCGCCGCTCTAAAATCGTCTATGTCGGGCCCCGAATCCGCGTGTTGACTAGCCTTGAAGCTTACCCTGGTCTATGCCGCCGTTACCTCTGTATGAAGATGACTTGGTTGTCGTGACCCCGGATTCGCTGCTCCTCAAGCGTTATTACTTTCCGACGCTGCAGCCGAAGCTCGTGTCACTGGCAGAAATTCACCGGATCGAAATCCTTCGGTCAAATCTTTGGACGGGGAGATTCCGCCTCTGGGGCTCTGGGGATCTCAGAACCTTTTACCCTCTGGATCTGGGACGGCCAAAACGGGACCGGATCTTTCGGCTGACGCAGCGGGGCAAATGGATTCGAATCGCTTTCACCGTCGTAGACGCTGAGCGTTTTATCGCCGCGATCAGCTTGTTATCGGTTTCTGTCTCCGAAACGCCTATTCGGTGAACATCGAATGGAAACTGTAAAAGGGCTTAGGCTTGGCCCGGACGCGCGCTTTCAGGGGATGTTCGTGGACAGGTGTGTCTTATTGCCGGTTTCATGCGGCCAATCGACGACGTCCTTGCCATGGTAGCGCCGCGCTGTCCTGGGAGCGCCCCCCATTGCACAGGTGCAGTCGACGGCCTGTCGAATGGAGGTCCTCGGCGATCTGGCAACCGGATTGCACGGTCCCGAACCACACGCACCTCGCCCGCACGCAGGGAGCGCGGGTTGCGGTATTGGGCCCATCTTCTTCATGACCATTGATTCGTCCGGATACCGAACCGCTCCTCGATGGCAGCCCGCCCATTGCTGGTTATGGTCAGAGCGCGGCTGTCTTCAATACGCTGGATCCAGCGTAAATGAAAAAAACGCCGCGCCCACGCGGCACCGAGCGCCCCGGCGATGTGGAAGCGTCGCTCGGTCCAATCCAGGCACGGCCGGCAGAAACTCCGGCGCTCCCTCTGAATGTCGCGGACGTCTATCCCGAAATCGACAAAAAATTTACGCCCGGCAGACGTGACCTCGCCGCCTTCGTCGTCCAGCAGAATGTACCGGCAGCCGGAAAGCCAGGCGGTCAGGCTGACGCCGAGTCTCCCGGCGAGGTGATCATAGCAGAGCCGCGCCGTCACGAGTGGTTGGCCGGCGCGGTCTGCAAGGTTGCGCTTGGCCCGCGGCGCAACGGCCATGATCGACTCCACCATGTAGGCGACCGCCGGTGACGCCAGGCGAAAATAGTGAAACCGGCCTTGCCGGGTCAGCGCCAGCATCTTCGCGCTCACCAGTTTGTTGAGGTGCTCGCTTGCCGTCTGGGGAGTAACCCCAGCCAGGTAAGCTAATTCTTTCGCGGTCAAGGCGCGCCCGCTCATTAACGCCAGCACCATTTCACTCCTCGCCCTTTCTCCGAGGAGTGCGGCCACCTGCGCGAGGGAAGAGAGCTCCGACACACGTTAAGCTCTGACTGGCCCATCAACTTCGCAACCCTCCATCCTTCGGTCCCGGCCGAAGCATAAAGGTTTGCCCCGGGTCTGCATTGCTTTTAAAGATCCCACTCCGGAATGCCATGCGCCAACCACGCAGGCGGCCCCATTTTGGGTGGACGATTCTATCCACAAGTCTCGGCTTTGCACTCGTTCAACTCGATGTTTCGGTTATTAACGTTGCATTGGCCAGGATGGGCAGCGACCTGCATGCCGGTGTCGCCGCGCTGCAGTGGGTGGTCGACGCTTATGCGCTCGCGTTTGCCTGTTTGCTGCTCTCCGCGGGAGTCCTGGGCGACCAGATTGGAGCGCGCAGAACGTTCATTGCCGGTCTGCTCCTGTTCACCGCGGCGTCGGCGGGCTGCGGCTTGGCGCCAAATGCCATGGCACTGGTCGCCGCGCGCGTCGTTCAAGGCATCGGCGCGGCATCGCTGGTGCCTTGTTCGTTAAGCCTGATCAATCATGCCTTCCACCACGATCCTGCGAAACGCGCACGCGCGATCAGCCTCTGGACCGCTGCGGGAGGCGTCGGGTTATCCGTCGGACCCGTGCTCGGCGGCGTCCTCACCGACGCGTTTGGCTGGCGCAGCATTTTTCTGATCAACCTGCCCGTCGGTCTGGCCGGAGTCGGTCTGGCCTGCCGGTTTCTGGAGGAATCCGCGCCTCACCGGACCAGATTCGATTTAGCGGGACAGTTGTTGGCCGTTGCTACCCTCGGCGTTCTAACCGGCGCTATCATTGAGGCGGGGTCAGTAGGTTGGGGCGCGCCGGCCGTGCTCGGCTCCTTAAGCCTCGGGCTGTTTCTTGGGGTTTGCTTCGTAATCATCGAGGGGCGCATCTCCGCGCCCATGTTGCCCCTCGGCTTCTTCTCCAATCCCACGTTCAGCGCCGCAACTGCGGTGGGTTTGCTGATCAACCTGACCCTTTATGGCATGATTTTCGTTTTTGGCCTTTACCTGCAACAGGTGCGCCGGTTCTCGCCGACGTGGGCCGGGCTTGCCTTCCTACCCTTCTCAGGCACCCTGACCCTGTCGAATGTCATGAACGGTTGGTTATCCCGGGTGTGGGGCCCCCGGCGCTTGATCGTCGTGGGGACGGTTCTCGGCGCCCTTGGCTTCGGGTTGCTTCACGGGCTTGGCGCCACCTCGCCCTATTCCGCGATGCTGCCGGGGTTACTGGTTCTGCCGCTTGGGGTCGGGCTGGCCGTCCCCGCGATGACGGCCTCGTTGCTCGGAACCGTGCCGAAAGCGCGATCGGGGGCGGCATCGGGCGTGCTAAACACAGTACGCCAATCGGGCGGTGCTGTTGGAGTTGCCTTTTACGGCGCTCTCATGGCTGCTGCAGGGGTGGCCGGTATCCGGGCCGCGTTCGCTCTGTCGAGCGCCCTGCTGTTGCTCGCCGCCTTGACGGCCGCTTGGGGAATTCGCGAGCGGAATGCACGCCCAACGTGCCATCTACCGGATGACGTGTGGCCCGAAAAATACCGCCGGTGACCCAGGGGGAGTGGCGGGCGCCGGGTGAAGGAGACGCCCCGGTCTCGTGGGAAGGTTTTGGTGTCAATTATTATCCTGCGCGACGGCGGTGTGCCGGTCTTTTCAAGCCGCCCAGCGCGGCGCAGGGGCTTCCGGAGTCCCGCCTATCACCGAAGCGGTGCGCGTGACCCTTCGGTTGTGGGCGTCCCACGAATCACGGCCAAGGCGATCCGAGCCGCGTTTGACGCCGGATTTAAGTAAAGGGCCAAGGGTTTAAATTTTAAAAATTTAATAATCTCCTTAAGTTGAAGCGATGGAGCACCCGGCCCAACACGTTCCCTTCGGTCCCTTTGAGGTGCTCGCGCTGGCAGCCTCTGCTGGCGGCCATGCGGCAGTCACGACCCTCCTGCGGGGCCTGCCTGCCGATTTTGCGCTCCCCATTCTCCTGATGCAGCATCTGGGGCCGGAGGCCACCGCAACCGTCGAGCTGTACGCCCGCTGGGCGCCCTTTGCTGTGGAGTGGGCGCAGCCGGGCGTGGCGCTCGCGCCCCGAACGCTGCTGGTGTGCCCGCCGCGGTCGTTCGTCCGGTTACTTCCGGACGGTACCTGCACGGTTTCGCCGTGCGAGCGCGGCGCGGTTGACAAACCGATCGACCGCTTCCTGGAATCCGTGGCGCGCAGCTTCGGCCCCCTGGCGATCGGCGTGGTGCTGACAGGCCTGGGCAACGACGGCGCCGCTGGCGCCCGTCAGCTTCATTTAGCGGGCGGGCAGGTGCTGGCGCAGAGCGAGGCCTCCGCCGAATACCCGGAGATGCCCCGGGCGACCATCCGGGCCGGCGCGGCGGACTTGGTCGTGCCGTTGCCGGACCTGGGGCAGGTCATCGGTGAGCTCGTCGCCGGCACGGGGGGCGGCATCCCCGCGCACAAGCTGCCAAACCTCTTCAAGCGCTTCCATTGAGTGCGCGGCGCGCGGGCGCGGACGGCCGAGGGTTCGGGCATCGGCCTGTCGATCGTGCAGGACTTGGTCAGCCGCATGGGCGGCCAGTTGACCGTCCGGAGCATGGAAAACCAGGGCACGGCGTTCACGATCTGGATGCCGTACAAATCTTTCCGGTATGCCGTCGAGCCCGTGGCTGAGCGTGCAGCCATCGCCACCGCACCCGCCGGGGTCGCGGCCGACCTGCTCGAACGCCACCAGGCGCAGCAGGCCCTTCGCGAGAGCGAGGCGAAGTACCGCTCGCTCTTCGAGCGGATGGAGGAAGGCTTCGCTGTGTGCGAACTGGTCCGCGGCGCGGACGGCCACGCCATTGACTGGCGCCACCTCGAATTGAATCAAGCGTGGGAGCGCCAAACGGGGCTCAGCCGGGACGAGGCGCTCCGTTCGACAGGCCGCCCCGGCTGTTGCCGGGCCTTGACCCGCTGTGGTGCCGCGCCTTCGAGCGCGTTGTGGATGCCCGCGAAGCCGCCCGGTTCGAATCGCACATCGCGTCGCTCGACGTCCTGGCCTACCCGCAAGAGGGCGGCCGGTTCGCCGTCCTTTACGAAGATATTACCGGGCGAAAGCGTGCCGAGGAAGCCCTGCGCGCGAGCCAAGCGCGCCTTCGTCACCGCCAGCTCCGACGTCGTCTACCAAATGGACTGTGACTGGACGGAAATGCGCCGGCTCTACGGCCGCGGCTTCATCGCGGACACCGAAGGACCCGACGCCGGGTGGCCTGAGCGGTACATTCCCCCCCGACGAGCAACCGCGCGTGCTGGCGGCCATCCGTGAGGCGGTACAGGCCAAAAGGCCGTTCGAACTCGAGCACCGGGTGCGACGCGTGGACGGGTCGCTCGGCTGGACGTCCTCCCGGGCCATCCCGCTGCTCGGCCCCGACGGCGAGCTCATCGAATGGTTTGGCACAGCCACGGACATCACGGCGCGCAAGGAGGCTGAGGCAGCGCTGCGCGTGAGCCAGAGCCGCGTGCATCGTCGTGCCGCTGGTCAAAGGCGGCCGGGTTGTCGCCTTCCTGGCGGCCCACCAGCCGGCGTCGCGGGCGTGGACCCCGCCGAAGTGAAGCTCGCGCAGGAGGTGGCCGAACGGATGCGGGCAGCTGTCGAGCGGGCCCGGCCCGAAGCCGCATCGCGCCCGGCGTTGCAAACCCAAAGCTCCCTTTAAAACAGCCATGAACCAACCGGCGAGTATTCGGCCGCCGCTACAACCAGGGGTTTAAGGTCAACCGATAGGCTTAATGCAGTCCCATCAATGTTCCCTACGCCGACTCATCGGCGAGATTGCCAACTAAATCCGGAACTGCTTGCGCCGTTCTTCACACCTGCAAAAACTGGTGCTCGCCACTTATCCATGACCGCTGACCTTTTCTCCGTGGAAGAATTGCTGAACCGCCTCCAGTTTGCGCTGGCGTCGGCCGGCCTGGGCGAGTGCCATTGGGATTTGCCCGACGGCAGGGTGAACCTCGACGACCGCGCCCATGCGTACTTCGGGCTGGCGCCCGGTAGCTTCTCCGGCAAACGTGACGATTTTTTGCAACTGATCGACCCCGGCGACCGTGCGAAAGTTGTCGAAGCGATCGCGGCTGCAGTGGAAACAAACGACGAAGCCGCCGTCGAGGTCAGCGTCTCCCATCCAGGAAACAGTCCCCCGCGTCTTCTCCAGCTGCGTTTCCGTATCTGCCGCGATAAGTATGGGGCGCCCGGGCGCGTTTATGGCGTCGTGCGGGACGTGACCGAGCAGCGTTCGCGCGATGCGGCCTTGGTCAGGGACCGGCACTACTTGTCCATGTTGATGGAAAGCCTCCCTGACCACATCTATTTCAAAGACCGCGAAAGCCGGATCCTGCTGGCGAACCGGGCAATGTGGTCGGCCCACGGTTTCAAGAGCGCCGAAGAGATCATCGGCAAGACGGACGCGGAAATTTTTACGTCCGCCCACGCGAGCGAGGCGCTGACCGATGAGCAACGTATCATCGCGACCGGTGAACCGATCGTCGGGATTGAGGAAAAGGAGACTTGGCCCGACGGACGCGAAACATGGGCACTGACCACTAAAATGCCTTTCCGGGACGAGGAGGGCAACGTGATCGGCACTTTCGGTCTGTCGCGCGACATCACACGGCGGAAGCGCGACGAGGAAGACCTGCGCGCCGCCAAGGTCGCGGCCGAGATGGGCGCGCGGGCGAAAAGCGAATTCCTGGCCAACATGAGCCATGAGATCCGAACGCCTATGAACGGCGTCATCGGCATGACTGGCTTGTTGCTCGAAGGCAAACTGGCGCCCGCCCAACGCGAGTTTGCGGAAGCAATTCAGTCCAGCGCGGATACCCTCCTGACGATCATAAACGACATCCTCGATTTCTCTAAGATCGAGGCTGGCAAACTGACGTTTGAACTGCTCGACTTTGACTTGGGCGAGACGATTGAAAGCACCGTGCATTTCCTGGCCGAGCGAGCCCAAACTAAAGGGCTTGAGCTGGCGGCGATGATTGCGCCCGGCATGCCCACACACCTTCGGGGCGACCCGGGACGACTGCGGCAGGTTCTTACCAACCTCATCGGCAACGCGGTGAAGTTCACCCGCGCCGGGGAAGTGGTGATCCGGGCCGAGTTGGCGGAAGAAACTGAAACGCAGGCCGTTGTGCGGGTTGAAGTTAGCGATACCGGCATCGGGATCCCGCCGGAAGCGCAGTCCAGTTTGTTCCTGCCGTTCACACAGGCGGACGGTTCAACCACCCGCCGGTACGGCGGTACCGGCCTGGGCCTCGCCATCGCCAAACAACTCGTGACGCTGATGCAGGGCGAGATCGGCGTTCGGAGCGAGCCGGGAAAGGGGTCAACGTTTTGGTTCACCGCCCGATTCGACAAGCAGCCGGCGGGCGCGCGTTCGGCAGACCGCGACGACCGCAACCTGTTCCGGGTGCGCGTGCTGATCGTGGACGATAACGCGGTCAACCGCGAAATTCTTTTCCACCAGACCTCCACCTGGAAGATGCGGCCCTACGACGTGCCCGGGGCCAAAGAGGCATTGCAGGCGCTGCGCGCCGCGGCGGCCGCCGGCGATCCGTTCACGTTGGCGTTGTTGGACGTGCAGATGCCGGAGTTCGACGGTTTTGACTTGGCGCGCGTGATCAAAGCCGACCCCACCATCGCGTCGACCCGATTGGTGGTCCTGACCTCGCTCGGACAATCGCTCGCCGCCGGCGAATTGCGGGAAGCCGGGCTGCACGCATACCTGGTCAAGCCCGTCAAACAGTCGCGCCTGTTTGACTGCCTGGTAAATGCACTCACGGAAACCTGCGCGGAAGCTCCGCCAGGCGCACGAACTTCGACCGCCGAATGTGGCAGTCTCCCGACGGCATTCCCTAGCCGCGCGGGGGGCACGATCCGGATTCTGGTCGCCGAAGACAACCCCATCAACCAGAAAGTAGCACTGGCGCAGCTGCGCAACCTGTCCTGCCGGGCGAACGCCGTCGCCAATGGGCTGGAAGCTCTCGAAGCGCTGCAGCACATCCCTTACGACATCGTTCTTCTCGACTGCCAGATGCCCGAAATGGACGGGTACGAAACCGCCCGCGCAATCCGGCGCCGGGAACAGGACGGGCAATGCCCATGGAACGCGCCCGCGTACATCATTGCCATGACGGCTAACGCCATGCAGGGCGACCGTGAGAAGTGCCTTGAGGCCGGCATGGACGACTACCTAAGCAAGCCGATCCGGCCGGCGGAACTTAAAGCGGCGCTGGAACGCTGGGCGCAATGGGAATCGAGGGTACGGCGACGGACGTCAGAAACGCCTGCCGCCTCGAGAGAACCCGTACCGGTTCTGACCGATGCAGGTGCTGCGGAATCGGTGTCCGGCGCCGCACTGGGCCCGGTTGAACCAAACGCGCCGGTGGACCTGACGCAGCTGCTCGAAGCTTGCGCGGGTGAGCCGGCAGGGCTCCGGGACCTTGTGCAGGCGTATCTGGAGGAAACCACTGCCTTTCTCGCCAGGCTCCGAACGGCAATGCAGGCAGGCGACGCCAACGCAGTGGCGCAACTCGCTCACCAGCACGTGGGTGCAAGTGCGAACTGCGGCATAGTAGCAGTGGTGCCGGTGCTGCGGGAAATCGAGTCGTTGGGGAAGTCGCAACGGGTCCGGGATGCCGGACCTGCGTATATGGAGCTGGTCCGGCAGCTGGAACGGACCAACGCATTTCTCACAGAAGAAGGCCTCATACCATTTCGATGTCCATGGAGGTAAAACTTTGCAACCCTTCCCGAACCGGACCATGATCGGGAACTCAGAGCGTTGGTCGGCTGCGTTCCACCGACAAGCTCAACCAAAACCGTCAACTCAGAGTTCAAGCATGAAAATCCTCTCACGTTCGCTTGCTGCAGTTGGTATCGTAACCCTGATTCTAACCGCCGGTCCAACCCGTATGCGTGCGTCCGAAACCTCCATACGCGCCCTTGACCAGATCGGCAGCGCGGTTGGCGCAATCGTCCTGGCTGAAAAAGACGCCAAAACCCAAACGCGCGCTAAACTCACGCGCTACCACGTGATCCTCAAAGGCTATGATCCCGTCGCCTATTTCAAGCAAGGTCGAGCAGTAAAAGGCAACCCCTCCATCATCAGCACCTATCACGGTGCAACTTATTTATTCGCGTCGAAGACGAATAAGGCGGACTTCGACAAGAGTCCCGCGAAATTTGAGCCGCAGTATGGCGGCTTTTGCGCAAACCGCATGTCCAAAGGAGAGCGGAAGGATATTGATCCCAACGTATTCTATATCTACAAGGGCAAGCTCTACGTCTGCTCGAGCCCGGCAGCCATGAAAGAGTTCAGCGCCAACCCGGACGCTAATGTTGCGAAAGCGGATAAAAACTGGATAAAGCTTGGTCCGGGGACCTATAACACGGAAACGATGGACTTTGAGCACCCCTGGCCTTTTGGTCCGGAATCGAATTGAGCTTTGCGCTGATCAGACCAACACGCTGAGGAGCATGACCATGCTCAGGCCGGCTACCGAATTGGTGAGCTCGAGCAGACCCCAGGTCTTCAGGGTGTCCTTGACCGACAGGTCGAAGTAACCCTTGAACAACCAGAATGCGGCATCGTTGATGTGCGTGAGGGTGTTCGAACCGGCGGCGGTGGCCAGCACCAGCAGGGCCGGGTTAACGGCGGTGATGGTGTGTGTTGCCGGGTTGAGGAGCGCCGCACCCACGATACCGGCCGCAGTCATGGCCGACACGACGCCCTGGCCGGTAGCCAGACGGATCAGGACCGTGATCAGCCAGGCCATGAGGTACGGCGAGACGCCGCCGGCGGACATGAGCGAGCCGATGGTATTCCCAATGCCGGTGTCAATGATGACCTGCTTGAGTGCGCCACCGGCACCGATGATCAGGACGACCATGGCGATGCCCTTGACGGCGCCCTCGAAGGCGTGCCGGACCCACTCCATGTTGTGCCCGCGGCGGCTACCAAAGAAGTAGAACGCGGCGAGCATTGCGATGAACATCGCGATCTGGGACGAGCCCAAGAAATTCAGGACCGTGTGCGCCGGTGTGCCCTTGACTAGCCAGAGGTTGGCGATGGTGACTGAGATCATGAGGATCGCCGGAATCAGCGGCACGAAGACCGAGATGCCGAAGGAGGGTAGGTTGTGCTCGTCCACCGGGCTCTCCGCCCGAAGGTACGGCGGCACGGGACGCTCAAGGTCGCCGAGGAGGCGCGGCAGGATTAGCCCGGCACAGATCACCGAGGGTATCGCCACGAGCAGGCCGTAAATGTAGACCATGCCGGTGTCCGCATGGTAGGCATTGATCAGGGCCAACGGTCCAGGCTGGGGCGGGAAGAGGGAATGCGCGGTGGTGGCAGCGGCCACGGCGGGGATGGCGAGCTTGAGGAAGGGGATCTTGGCCTCGACCGCAATCGTGACCACCAGCGGGGCCAGGATGATGAAGGCGACCTCGTAGAACATCGCCAGGCCAAAGATCAGGCCGATGCTGATAACGGCAGCCTCGACCAAGTTGAGGCCCAAACGGCGCAGCAGCGTCTGGGCGATCTGGTGGGCGGCGCCGGAGTCCACCATCAGCTTGCCGATGACGGCCCCGAACACCACGATGATCGCCAACTCGCCTAACGTGTCGCCGAAGCCGGCCTTGATGGTCTTGAGCAGCTTGAGGAGATCCATGCCGGCAAGGACGCCGACGAGGAGCGCCGCGAGCAGCAGCGCGACCATCGAGTTGACCTTGAACTTGAGATTAAGCAGCAGCATCAAGCTGATGCCGAGCAGAACCCAGAGAATGCTGAAGAGCGCTGCCATTGTCGTATGCAATTAAATCGTTCAGCAGCCGGATGCCGTTCCCCTCGGCCTGACCGATTAAGTGCAAAAAAGTTGAATCTGGAACGAACCGGGCGGCGGTGGGTTCCGGCGGGCTCAAAACACGGGCCGCAGGTGCGATTTGGCGCTTCGTCTTTGGCTTTGACCCCGCGACAAATCCGGCGGCAGCGAACGGCTCTTTTGCGGTTGTGTCCAACTTTGGGCGCCGGCCGAATCCACTGCCCAGTGCAAGCTAAAAGGTTCCTGGACCACGAGACAGCCCCTGAGTGCCGGTCTCGTTGCAGTCGTCGCACGCGCTTTGCCCGTGGGGTACTTCCAGGAAGCAAAGAAGGTCGGATGAGGTTGTCCTCGTTACCGGCCAGCATGATCGGATCACAGTTTGATAGCGCTGCGCACAAGATTCTTTTATGCTAACCACGTTATGAAACGTAGCCTCTTAACTATTCTGACCTCCATCGTTGTTTGCTCCGCGATAACGGCGCCAGCCCACGCCGTCACCTACGCCGTCCGTCAGGCAGGTGGTGCCGAACAGTATTACCAGCTTGACGTCCCCCCGGGTACCACCGTCGGAAAAATCAAGACCGATCCCGACATGCCTTATTCCTCACTTGTGACGATGTCGGCTGGCGCGGCGCAGATTACGGCCGTGGGCTGGGCGGGCGGTCTCATAAAAGGGAACCCCAGTGATCCATATTCCAATTCGACCGTTGATCTTGGCGGCAGTAAACCCGGCGGGTTTTACAACGCGTCCAACATCAAAGTCGATTCTGTCCAGTACGAAACGAGTCCGGTGCCCTATTATCTCGTACAGATGACCGGGAATATCGGCGGAAGCGCCCAGACCTTCTACGCCATTGTGCTCGATGACGGCCGCGTCGTAAGGCCGGTGCCTGTGAGCGGGCCAGGGTCGGCTGAGCCGAGCGGACCACGCCACCACCGAATGCATCATCGAGGCTAACGGCACGTTCTAGTCACCGCCCACTCTCCTTGACCCAGCCACACGCAGCGGCACAATCTCGCGGCGGTGGTCCCGGTGCATGCGGGTGCGGCGTCGCAGACTCCTCATGAGGTTTCCTGGCGGTACGAGACCCGGGCGCCGGGTACCTCTGATTATTGGGAGCGAAAGTGGAAAAACCAGAAGCTGCCAGGGCAATGACGGCCGTACCGGCTTAAGATCTTCCGCATAACGGGACCTGCTGCTTGGTCCTGCGCATCAGGATAGATCGCGGCCGCACGCCTGGGTCGAATCCCCTCGCGCCCGCCGCCCCGTTTGAGCCGTGCACCAAAGTCTACGTTGAGCCGGCATGGCGATTATTATCTAAAATCCCGTGCCGGCTGGTCAGGTCCAGGCTCCAGGCGCGCATATTGAATGGCGCCGAAGGCTCAGGTGGCGGTTGCTCCTGGGCCAGGTTGAGCGGGTGCTCGGCCAAAAGGGCGGCTGGCCTGGGTGTCACGAAGCTCAGCTCCGGCGCGATCGGGTGTTTGCCGTTGAAGAGTGTCGAGAAGCTCTGGCAGGAGGCGCCCTGGCAAGGGCAACTGCGCAAGCAGCGTACCCGCACGGGCACGTCGCCGAACAGCGAATGAAACATCACGGGGTAAACAGCCCCGGTCCCGGGGAGGGTCGCCGGTCCCAACGTCGGCAGGCGCGGCAGCACCGGCACTGGCCGTGATGCTCTATTTAAAACCGGAGGCTGGAAAGGAGAGTATCGGCGACATTTGGCCTCATCCCGCGCTTGCCCGCGACGCTCGCGCAACGCAACGACAAGCGTCAGGCAATCTCCGCCGGCGACCTGTTGTCGGAACATTGGGCCACTGTCCCTGTTGACACCGGTTGTTTCTGGTCTCCGGTGTGGCACTCGGCCGAGCCTCGCCGGATCTGCCGCAAGGGGTGGCAGCTGAGGCGGAGCGATTTTCCAAGATGTGCGTTGAGAAGCTCAAGGCTACGGGAGTCTCATCAGACGGCGCGGCGTAACTGTTGACTGCCGTTGCGGGCCCAACGCTGGTCGCCAGCGCGCTCGGCGACCTTGGAGTGTACTGTACGACCGGGCTGCCCGCGAGTTGACACGTAAACCAGATTAGAGGTCTGCTTGACTAATCAGAGTCTGCGAACAAACCTGGTGGGAGTGAACAGCCCCCGGCAGAGCCGGTAACCTGAAAGAGGCAAAGGGGCAGCCAGCGGGCAGCCAGCGGAAAAGGAGTAAGAATGGATCAGGCATTTTCTCTCGAAGTCGAACGCTGCAGCCATTCACTCGGCATCGCCTTAATCATGACCACCAGCATAGCCGACCGGTTGTCAGCGCCGATTGATAATGCAAATGGATCATTGGTTCGGAAGAAAGCGCAGGAGTGGTGACCGGCGGGACGAAGATTTCGAGCGGGATTACGCATTCCAAAGAGCAATCCTGGCGATTCCAGCCGGTAAGGTGAGTACGTATGGAAAGGTTGCCGAAGCAGCCGGCTATCCACGCTACCACCGTGCCGTAGCCCGGTTGTTGCGCGGAGAACACTTCGACCGTCTACCATGGCATCGGGTGGTCGGTGCGGACGGTGCAATCAAGACATCAGGGGCTTCGGCGAAAGAGCAACGGGCCCGGCTCCGTCAGGAAGGCGTCTCGTTTCGAGGAGAACGAGTGGATCTAAGCGTCTCCCTTCACAGGCCGGGCAAAGGTTCCGGTTTCCGGACAGAAGAGTGACCACTCCCTCGCTTGAAGTCGTTACCTGCAAACGCGGCCGTTTGCAATTTCTGGAGGTAAATAAAGGTGTATGCGATAGAGATATGAACCAGCCTTCGAATCCGAAGATCGCTATGAACGTCAAACTGCAGCCAAATCGCGAAGCGGGCCGGGGGCGTTGCCCGATCTTTTCGACTCTCGGTGACCACCATCAAGAACGGCCACTCGCGCCTGCTTCCTGCCTCGCATGACCCGATCCATCAGGTCGGCCCGACTGATACCGGGTTACTTTTCGGTCTTCAGGAGCCTCCTAACCTCCCCTGTTGTGTCTCGGTAAGCTCAAGGCAACATTTCAAAAGGTTGGGCTGATCCCGTCTGTGGGCAGGACGGCACAGCTCGTTCAGGGGCGAACGGGAATACGCCTTGGCACGCCACCGAGGCCGTCGCCGCCGCCCGTGGCGCGTCCCCACAAGCAACCGCATCAACCAAAGCGCGATGCGCGGCAACGGCGCGCTGGCAGCTTGAGGAATCCAGCAGAGGGGCCACGTCCGTGAAAAGCTGCTCAAGGTAGCTCAGCAGCGTCAGGTAGACGCGAGTGAGCACGCCATTCGACCCCATCCCGGTGAGCTTTCGTTGAAATAAACAGTGCCACTTGAACCAACGGCTCGGGTCGGCAACCATCATTTGGTCAACTAAGCAACGCAGCTCCCCGACAGCTTCCCGCTGGGCCGATTTTGCGGCCTCGATCGCAACCAGCAGCTCGAGCCGCGTCGCGACCGCCAGGCATTGGTGGAGGGCCGCGGCGTCACGCTCGGTTTCGAAAAACATTTCATCCCGGCAGGGGTGCAGGGAAGCGGCCGCTGCAAATACCCCCCCCTTGGCCCCTCTGCGGAGTTCGACGACGCCGCGCGTCTCCAGCACACGAAGCGCCTCGTTGAGGGTGCCTTGCGCGACCCTGAACCACCGGCACAGTTGCGTCTTGCTTCCGAGCCGTACCCCGGGTTTAATCGCCTTATCCAACAGGAGCTCCTCAATCTTGGAGGCCAGCTCCTCAGTCCGGGGTCGATCGACCCCTCTCAGTGGTGAAACGTTCTCAAACGCGGATGACACAGAGGAAGGCGTTTTAAACATGTACCCGTGAACGTTCACGGGTACATGACACGTCTATTTTGATTGTCAAATGGCATCGGGTAAAGCGCAGGGAGCTCCCCACGTTTTCCTCCGTCCTTGCAAGGGCAGCCAGGGCGCCACGGTCTAAAGGGCCGGCCTTCAGCGCGACGATTTTTGCGTCAGCGCCCACGCCGTCCGCCGAGTGCCCCAACGCGCAGCCCCGTCTCCGGCGTCACGTCCGGCATTTTGTTGATCACGCGCGAACCCGTCTGGTAGGACACCCCGGACCGGGCGGCGATCTGGGCCCCGCCGCCGGCGGGTTGAACTCTGCAAAACCCTTCACCCGACAAAAACATACACCTTACAAAATCTGCACCAGAACCTGTTTCAACACCCCGCCAAATGAACTTCGACACGAGCCCGCAGCCGGCCATCTCGGCGTTTGTCCTTTCGGCGTATCCCAGAGCCGTCCTCGGTAGCGCGTTATTACGCAGGGTACGGGTGAACACTGAGTGAATCCCCAAAAATTAGTGTCGCACCAGCCGGAGCCGGCATTAATTTTTTGCATGCCCACTTAGGCTTTCCGAGCGGCTGAAACAAGGCTGCTCATGAAGGTTCGTCGAGCGATCGGCAGCGTCTGCGGGCAGGTTCGGCTGACGCCGGACACGTGCTGGGAAGCGACGCGCTGGGGGTGCACGCGTTTGGCCGACAGGAAACGATGCAGAACAAGCCCGGAAAGACAGCAATATTAATATATTAATATATTAATAATCTCCTCCGTTCCCAACCGGTCAGTTCCCTTGTTTTATCATATTGGATAAAACCACCAAGCGATGCAGGGCGAACCAAGGGCTGGAAGGTCCCCAGGTTACTACCGTAAGGATACGGGGTAATTACTGGTGAGTTAACCCAACCGGAGCACCTCGCGCAATATGCATCATTCTGAGCTGCAGTGGGTCGATTACGTCATCATGGTCGTCTACTTTGGGTTCGTCCTGGGTATCGGCTTCGCCCTGAAACGATTCATGCACACCAGTGCCGAATTCCTTTCGGCCGCCCGCTCCATCCCGGCCTGGGTAGCCGGCCTGGCCTTCTTGTCCGCCAACCTGGGGGCCCAAGAGGTCATCGGCATGGCAGCGTCCGGCGCCAAGTACGGCATCGTCACCAGCCATTTTTACTGGATCGGGGCCATTCCGGCCATGGTGTTCATGGGCATTTTTATGATGCCGTTCTACTACGGCTCCCGCGCCCGCTCGGTGCCGGATTATTTGTCGTTGCGGTTTGACGAAAAGACCCGCGGCCTGAGCGCGATCACCTTCGCGTGCATGACCATTATGTCTTCGGGGATTTCCATGTACGCCATGGCGCTGCTGATTGAAACCCTGCACATCTTCGACACGCCGTTCCGGATGATGGGCTTGCCGCAAAGTTGGATCTTTCACGTCAGCATCATCATTTCGGCCCTGATCGTGCTCTGTTACATCTTTCTGGGGGGCCTAAGCAGCGCCATTTACAACGAGGTCTTGCAGTTTTTTCTCATCGTGGCTGGTTTTGCCCCGCTGGTGTTCCTCGGGCTCAAGAACGTCGGCGGTTGGTCCGGGCTCAAAGAAAAGCTGCCGGCCGCTTACGTGCATTCCTGGTCCGGTATGGACAGCCCGCACAATAACCCGCTGGGGCTTGAATGGCTGAGCTTGGTCATGGGCTTGGGCTTCGTGGTGTCCTTTGGGTACTGGTGCACGGACTTTCTGGTGGTGCAGCGGGCCATGGCCGCTGATTCGATGAGCGCCGCGCGGCGCACCCCGTTGATTGCGGCTTTTCCCAAAATGATGTTTCCCTTTTTGGTCATTTTGCCGGGCTTGATTGCGCTGGCATTAAGCACCCAGAGCCCGAATGCCAACCCCGTTACGGCCGCACCCGCGCAAGCCGCCACGGTCGAACCCGCCGCGGCGGAAACCACCGAAACGGCCAAAGTGATTCCGTCCCAAGCCGGCGCCTCTGAAGGGCAGACTGACCTCCTGCCGCCTCAGGTTAATGCCCGGACGGGACAGGTGGTCAAGGACAAGGACGGCAAGGTGGTCCTGGACTATAACTTGGTCATTCCCAACATGCTGTTGCACTATTTTCCGGCGGGCATGCTGGGTCTGGGCTTGACGGCCTTGCTGGCCAGTTTCATGTCGGGCATGGCGGGCAACGTGACCGCTTTCAACACGGTTTGGACTTACGACATCTACCAAGCCTACATCCGCAAGCACGAAAGCGACGAGCATTACCTGCGGATGGCACATTTTGCAACAGTGTTTGGGATCCTTTTATCGGTGGTCGCCGCCTATTTTGCCTCGGCCTTCAACAACATCATGGACATCCTGCAACTGGTGTTTGCCTTCGTGAATGCCCCGCTCCTGGCGACCTTTTTGCTGGGCATGTTCTGGAAACGCACCACCGGTCACGGCGCCTTTTTTGGATTATTGATCGGCACGGTCGCAGCGATGGCTCACCACGGGCTAACGCTGCCGGCCGAGAGTTCCCCAGGGGTAAAAGGCGGGTGGATTTACGTCGTGAATCGTTACCCGAGTGAAATGGCCCAGAGCTTCTGGACGGCCATCTTTGCTTTCGGTACCTGCTTCATCGTGACGATCCTCATCAGCCTGATGACGAAGCCGCACAACGACGAGGAGCTTAAGGGTTTGGTCTATTCCCTTACGGAAAAGGACCGCGAAACGGGTCCCTGGTATACCCGACCGGTGCCGGTGGGGCTTTTGGTTCTTGCCCTCGCTCTGGTCCTAAACGTCATCTTCTTCTAAGCGTATGAGGCCCGGCGACCCCTTGCCCGCCGATCACTGAGCTTCCCTGACCAGTTGAGGGACGCCTGTTGGTGCCCCTGGGATCCGGTGCAGGCGTCTGCTGTTGTTGAAGGGCGGCACCTCCTTCATGGAAGGTCACATCTACCACCTGCATCCCAGTGCTCACCTGGTGCTCGGCTCGCACATGCTGGAAGTGCGTGAATCGATCGCCGAAGGCAAACCCTCTCTGGAAATCCATCTCCCTGGGCACCGGCGGCAAAGGGGACCCGGTGGGGGCGACGCGGGTAGAAACAACGAACAAGAATCGGCAGCTACTACCTTTATGGTGCCGTTCCGGTGACGCGCATGATGACGGCACCGGAAATCGAGTCCGCTTACGAATGGGAGACCGGCAACGTGATCGTCGAACGCTTCAAGGATCTAGACCCGACGCGAATCCGCGCGGTGCTGGTTTAAAGCCGCGGACCGTTCACCGCTAGGGACCGAGCGGCAAGAGGGCCATGGAAAAAAAGCGCTGGGGCTGGAAATCGTCGCCGAAATGGCCCTGAAGGCGCTGTAACTCAACCCGAATACTCTACCGATTCCCCAGGTACTGCTCGACGAGCATTTCCTGCGCAAACACGGTGCGAGCGCCTTCTACGGCCAACACCTGGAGGCGTCAGAAACATAAAACGGTGGGTTCAGGCGATCGCGTGGTTTTCAAGGGGCAGGAGGCCTGAACCCCTCGTAACCACCGTGTACCTGCCTAGTTCATCGACCGACGGATTACGGATCGAAGAGATGGTGTTCGGCCGAGGGAAAACCGGCCAGCTGATTGTCTGCACTCGGGGCAGGGCGTTTTAACCCAGTCGGTACCGCTTCAATTAATGCAAGCGCTGCGTTGGCGCGGAGCCTTCAGGGAGCGTCTCTGGCACCTCCCGCCGCAGCCGGGATCGGGACCGATTGGCGAAGTATGCCATGATTAAGCCAAAGATCAATAACGCCACTCCCCAGGAGAGGTTAATATTCAACCCCAGTGAGCGCTGATAGAAAGCAGCGCCGTTGGTAGTCAGACCGTACAGGGTCAACAACAACCCTAGGATAGTGAAGAGATAGCCGATCGGCAGACGAATATCGAAACCCATAAAGCAGATCCGTTTAGCAGCTTCCAGCTTTTGGTTCGTTTGGCAGGGCGTGGTGGTTGCATCCGATGGCGAAATCAGCGGGCGGCCTGACCGGTTCCGAACCCGGGTCAACGGCATGCAGAGCACTTTGCACAAAAGGGCGGCTTCGGACCACCCAGTTTTTCTACCGAGTGGTATTGTAGCCGGTGAATGGGTTGACCGGTGGGCAGATGGAGCTTTGACGGTGAGGACTTTAAGCGCAAGAGGCCGCATTGGTGCCAATCCCCATTGAGCACCTGAGTCCGGATTTTTGCAACAAACGGTGGGCGCCGGCGTCGGCCCAGCCCACCTGCTCCTTTTTGCAGACCGCTTACTCGCCCACTTGGTTGACCGTTGATTCGGTAAACCCGGTCGAAATGGTTTCTCTCTCCCTCTCTCTGCCGGGTGTGCTCGCCGTAGTTTGAAATAAACACGCGGTGGCTGGTGACGTACGTCTCAAAAACGCGAACCGGCTTCAGCCGTTTCCGAGGTTGACGAAAAAGTGCAGCTCCCGAAACCTGGAGAGCCTGAAGCACGGAACGTCGTAAGCAGACAACCTGGAACCCAGCAGGCCCGGTGTGAAAAGCGGGATCCCTGAACGGAAAGCCGCGTAGCCCCGTTTTGTCCTGGTCTCCCTTGACAAGGGCGCGGGGCAGGTCGTCTTTGGTGGACGGGGCAAGAAATTCCCCCCTTGGAGGAGGTGGCTTTCGACGGCGTGGCGGCGGGCCAACCAACTAACCTTTACCTGTTAACTGTGCATGCTCCTGGCCACGGCATATACGCAAGGCTCGACAGGGGTGGATGCATTTAACGGCGGGGCGATTCCGCGGACAAAGGCCTTCGCGACACCGTTTCCGGCGCCACCAGACCAGCATCGGCTTGGATCGATTTCCGCCTTCAACGTTCCTACGAAGAATGAACATAAATCATGCCGGATAAGTGAATTCTAGCGCAAGGGTCACGTCGGCGCGTTTCAGAGAGATCGTGTCGCTGAGCGGACCTTGCAGGAGGAAAATCATGGCTTCATACATCTACATCCCCATAATGACGGGTGAAATGGCGGCGATGGCAACCGACTGGAATAATGGCCGTACCCGATTAGGAAAAGCCCCCTATCAGATTCTCGGGGCTGACTCAAGCGGCATCGGCAAAGCGCTGCGGCGTCAGTTCGGCGGGGGCTATTTAAGCAACGTAACTGCTGCCGACAAAGTATACATCCTTGCCCACGGGGTTAAAGCTCAGCTAAATGACGGGGCATTAAGCATCGGCGTGCAACGTGGAGCGCAATATGTCCCGGATGGAAATTCTCTCACCGGATATTCTGCGCAAGGTGGAGCGTGGAAGTATTATTCCGCCATTGAGCTTGCCAGACATTTAGAGAAAGAAGGGCTGCCAAAAACCTTTGTTGACCTGCGATTATTTTGCTGCTCCGCAGGTCTGACGGCGACCTTCCAAGGTAACCCAGTGGCACCGTATGCGCAAAGACTGAAAGCTGCTTTAACAGCGCGTGGGTATAATGCGATCGTCGTCACCGGGTATCGCGGGGATCTGAATTGCCAATATAACCATTATTGTGCTCCGGGTACAATCGTGGCCATGGGTTCGGCAATCCAAGGTAGGGGCAAAGGCGTGAAGTTGCCGGGTGATACCTATTGTTCAAGAGCCAAGAACGGCCGTGTGCAATTCTAAAGCGTGGCCTCGGACGTTCGGCTCGCAGGGACACGGGATTGCCTAATGGTCGCGAGGCCCACGGGACGGAAGCGGTCGGAGTCGTCCGAGGCCGGGAAAGCCGTCCGCATGGGGAAGGGCCGCAGGTACTCGGACGGCCGAAGGGGAAGGCAGCCGCAATGGCAACTGCCGAGACCGGTTTGCCGGTGAACAATTACTTAGCGAGATGCGTGAGCTGAGCCAAAAAGTGCTGTCGGGTTCGGTCCCTGGGCGTCCGCCGACGCCCTCGCAAAATTGTTCCAAAATGCCCTGATCTCAGCGCCATTCCGATTTGGGGCCTATTTGCGGCTATCTGAAGTCAGAGCCGGACGGATCCGCCCTCGCGGAAAAAGACCGGCAAATGTTCGATCGGGGCAGGTTCATTGACTACTTGGCCGCCGTCAAGAACTGCTCCAGTCCCATGGCTGACCCACCGGGCTCCCGCAGGCAGGTAAACGTCACGGGCCCGTTGCCCCTCAAACAAGATGGGCGCAACCAGCACGTCCGGCCCAAACATGTAGGCATCCTCCACCGCCCAGGCTTGGCCGTCTTGTGGGAAGTCGAAGAATAGCGGCCGCATGATCGGAGCCCCCCTTCGATGGGCCTCGGCCATTAAGCCGCGGAGGTACGGGCGCAGGCGTTCACGGAGGCGCAAGTAGTTTTCCAAAATGCCGTAGGCTTCCTGGCCGAAGCTCCAGAGCTCGTTCGGCGCGCCGCTGGCGCATTGGCCGCCGCCACTCACCGACAGCGGTTTGTTGTGGGGCTCTCGATCCCCGTGCATGCGCAGCACGGGCGAAAAGGTGGCGAATTGAAACCACCGGATCAGGCATTCTCGAAACGAGGGGTCGGTGTTCACCCCGCCATGGAACCCCCCGATGTCGGTCGTCCACCAAGGGATCCCCGCCAGCCCCATGTTTAAGCCCGCAGCAAGCTGAATGCGCAACGATTCAAAGCTCGAATCGATATCGCCCGACCAAACGAGCGCGCCGTAGCGCTGGCTGCCCGCCCAGGCGCACCGGACAAGGTTGACGATGTGCTCCTGCTTCTCAGCAACCATGCCTTCATAAAAACCCTGCGCGTACTTCAGCGGGTAGATGTTGCCCGCTTGGAGCGTTGACCCGAGGTGATAACGGTAATTGTCAAAGTCATACACGGCGTATTCAGGTTCCGCCTCATCCAGCCAGAAAATCCTGACGCCCTTGTCATAATAGTTTTGCTTGATGAGCTTCCAGACGTGCTCTCGCGCCTTCGGGTTGGTGGCGTCGAAGAACACCGTGTCACCGAGAAACTCCATGGTGGTCGCGACCCCGCGTTCAGCCCTCACCAGCAACCCTTTGGCGTGCATTTCCGCAAACTGTGAGCAGTTGCGGTCGATGGTCGGCCAGACCGACACCATCAGCTTGATGCCCCAAGCCTCGAGTTGCGCCACCATCGCGGCCGGGTCCGGCCAGTAGGCGGGGTCAAATTGGTATTCGCCTTGGAGCGGCCAATGGAAGAAATCCACGACGATGACGTCGAGGGGCAGGCCACGTTGCTTGTAATCGCGCGCGACGCTGAGCAGTTCGTCTTGGGTCTGGTAGCGCAGCTTGCTCTGCCACAGCCCCAAGCCGTATTCAGGCATCAGGGGAACCGTCCCGGTCACCTCGGCGTAGTTGGATAAAATTTGGGCGGGCTCATCGCCTGCCGTGACCCAATAGTCGATCTGCTTGGCCGATAGGGCCGTCCATTCGGTGCAATTCTTGCCGAAGGTGACTTTGCCAATGGCCGGATTGTTCCAGAGGAAGCCGTACCCGAGGCTCGACAAGGCAAAAGGCACCGACGCTTGCGAGTTGCGCTGCGCGAGTTCGAGCACGCAGTTTTTCTGATTCAGGAAGCCATGCTGGTACTGACCCATGCCGAAGAGCTTTTCATCGGGCCGGGATTCAAAGCGCACCGTCAAGGCGTAATCGCCGCCCGGGATCGGTTTGAGTTCGCGCGGGTGGATAGAGAGGGCGCTGTTGAAGTAGGTGACCGCTTCCGGGTCAACTTGCTCGTCGCCTCGCTGCATGTTGCCGAGCCTGATGCGCATAAACTCTTGCAACAGGATCTCGCCCTTCTGGTTAAGGAACGTGACCTGTCCTCTCGGGTCAATGCGAGCCGTAAGCCGGCCGTGAGTGATCGAGGCGGAACCGTCTGCCGGGAGGAGGATCTCCGCAGGCTCCGAACGTCCTCCGGGGAGCAGGGCCCAGTCTTCGCCTTCGAAGCTTGCCCGCATGGCGCTTCGGACCCGCAGGCTGTCCTTGCCCCAGGGTTCGATGACGAGCGTCTCGCCGGCATATTCGCGAATGAGGGAGTGATTCTGTTGATGGAACATCGCGTCAGCTCCAAAATAAAGTGCTGGTCTCGCTTTTCATGTCGTTTCTTGGGGTGGCTTTAACGTCTTCAGAAGCGGATGCACCATAAAGTGCGGGGCCGCTCACGCCCGCCGTAAGAGCAATTGCACCAGGTTGAGCAAGAGCACCAGCAGAACCACGGAAACTGTTGCGACCAGACCAGAAAAAACCGTACCCAACAAGGGCGGAGGCCCCGTGTCCCGGCAAAAGGCCTTGTGCAGCAATTGATCGGCTCCCGCCCTTGTGTTACCCCAGAGGCGTGGGGTTCTGGTGCAAATTCCTTTAAGTGTATGTTTTTGTTGGCCGAGGGGTTTTGCAGATCTCCCAGGCTGCTCAACTCTCTTCCGCCCGGTCCGGGGCACGCTCAAGGCTAGCGAGCCGCTGGCGCTGGTGCAGAATCTACCACACCTTGGGGGACGTCATATCTGATCGGGCCGGCTCGGCGCCATGGCCTTAATCAGGTTGGGGGGCGGCGGCGGCCGCGCCCGCCCGGGTCGTGCGCGGCCGGAAGGCCCGTTACGTGCCCCGGCGGGTTGCTTGCGCGTGGGGCAGGCCGGTTTGGGCGCGGGGTTGGTCCCGTTTCGGGGGCGTTTCAGGCTGGGAACAGGAGGGCGTAATGGGGGAGCATAAAAAGTTGTGGTACGCTCAGGCTACGACCCCTGGGCTTTACACCGGCCGGAAGGACCGGTGTAAGGTCCGGAACGCCTCCTCCAGGGTGTAGCCTGAGGGCATGAACGCGTACCGTGAAAAACCAGGGGCAATGGGCAGCCAACGATCGTCGGCGTTCTTGCTCGGTTCCCTCACGCCTGCTTGCTTCGCGAAGGTAAGCCTCCCTTAAAGCACAGCGGGTGGCGCCGGTTTGCCCATCTCGCGCGCGAAGGGCAGTTGCGCTTAAACCAAAGGACGGCGGAGCAAAAACGCTTCCGTAAGTGGATTCAGCGCGGTTCTTCCAGATAGAAGGCGTGCTCTCCTGCGGTGCCGACAATCAACATCAGCCCCGGTAAGCCGGCTTTTGAGCCATTTCCGTGCTGATCTCTCCCAGCGCGTGACGGTCCTTGTCACTTTGGCCTACGCTGCAGCCCTCCGGATGCGAATGCCATTCGCCGACGTAATCAAGGTTCAGTAGCGTGCGCTCCCGAATGCCATCAACCGTGCGGGCAAGGCCACGACAGCCGCGTTTGTAAGAGGTGGGCCATTGTTCGCTGTCCGGTGGTGAGGGCAGCATGTCCACCACGTAAAGAATCCGGCGCTGCATGTCGTAGGAGCCCAGCAGCACGCCGCCGGTTTCATTAGGCAGCTGCAGCTGCCGGGAACGGCTTGCCGCACGCAAGAGGCTCTCGTCTGTGCAGATTACCCATCCGCCGACAGTTTGGGTGATTACCGGTTCTGGTGGGATGTCGATGCGAATGACCTGCATCCTCTGATCCAACTTCCAGATGGAAATGGTCGCGTTCAAGGCATCGGCAGATTCACGGAAAGCGTTGGCGCCGTGATGGCTGATCTCAATTTCGATTTTTCTTGGTCTTGATGCCGATGGGTGCTCCATGGAAACAAGCCACTGCCCGCGCGCGACTTGGCCCAATTTATCTTGGTAATATTTGGCGGCTTGGAAGTGCGGCGGTTGAGGGGTCTCCGAGAACGGGATCGGGTCGCTTGAGCACACCAAGATCGCCCCCTCGCCACGTTGGCCATAGAGCCAGTCGATGTTCGGCGTCGGGATCGTCTTTACCTCGCCTTTCTCTTCATAGAGCGAGAAGGCGCTGCAGTGGTGCGGAAGCTTGCAGATGTCCCACCACAGCCGCTCCATACGCTTTTTTGAGCGCGTGATCCCAATGAGGGCATCGAGTGGATCCCACCGGATGTCCGCCAGCATCAGCGACCGGGTGAGCGTACCGGCGACCGAGAAAGTGGCTTGCAGCACGAGGCAATTGTCGTTCCGGTTGATGACCACCTCTTCATTTTGACGATGGCCAAAAGGCGAGTGGACGAAAAACTCCATGCCGTCATCGGCCAACGTCAGCCCGGGCACCAATTGACCGGCATCCGTGATCAGGTGCGCCCGCGACTCTAACGACAGCCCTTCTGCTTTGAACCACTCCCTGAGGTGATCTGGCCGGGAAAACACCCGAATCCCGGACCCTTGGCGCGACCGGTGGCGGGCCTCTTGCCGCGAAGTTAGGTCTTTCACCTTTGTTACACCGCGGTCGATAAACTCAATGACCGGCCACAAATCTTTAACGCCCAGTACGGGTTTTTCCGCTGCCTTCTCACCCTCTTCAGCCTTCTTGGGTTGCTTTCCGCCGTGGTTGCCGTGACGCAATGGCAGGCTTTGCCGGAGAAGCGCTGGTTACTTGCGGCATTACCGCTCTCAGCCGCAGTGGCAGCATGGCTTTCGTATGAGCGTTGCAAAAAGCGCGGCGAAGACTTCGCAAAGTCCGTATTCGATTTGTTCCTTGCCTCCGATGGCGCTCAGCCGGACACGCGGTTATAGGATGGAAACGGGTGTGAAGCCCGAGTTGGGGACGAGCATTCATGCTGGGCGATTCGACGCAGATTTCGGGTGGACGGATCGGCTAATTGCTCCCGGCGTCACGGTCGTGCATTAAAGGCGCATCGCGGCTTTAGAGGGCAAGGGGCCACTTGCCAGTTCTTTGCGCAGCATCCAGTCGGCCAGTTGCTGGTCAGCGGCCCCCGTGGCCAGCTTGGCCTTGAGTGCGTCGGCGTCGAGGCCCGCGAACCCGAAGAACTGCCGGTCCAAGGGGCAGTTATACCGGTAGGGCCCGGCTCGGCCCACCAATTCCGCACGGCACTTGTCGACGGCGCGGGCGGCCACGGCCGGGATCGGCCCCAACGGCGCGCAAACGCTGCGGGGTCTTGGACCCGCAGGTCGCGGGCCAAGAGTCGGCCAGCTTGATGGCCGGTTGGGGCGCAGCGTTGCTCTCAGGAGCCATTTCGGTTAAGGAACCAAGGCCCACGCTCGGGCGCAAGGGTGCAAACGCGTTGAATCTCCATTGGCATAGCGGCGTCGTGGGCGGGGTTAGGGTGGGGGCGATGGCGGCAGGTGAAGCCCCAGCGGAGGGACAATCTCGGGAGCTGCCGTGGGTGCGTTCGGCACGGCGTAGGCCTCCTTGGGAAAGTTTGGGTCGGGGACGGCTCAGGCCAAGATGAGGTTTACCCGGGCGTGCGATCCCAGTCGGCCGGGGCGCAAATCTTTGGATCTGTGGCTACAGAAAGCCGTGAAGGCGCAAAATCGTAAGCACGGAGGCCCGTAAATACAGAACGCAGCGGTGGGGGCGACGACTTGTGGGGTCAGCCTTAAGGACGCGTATCCCCAGTGGCCCCTTGCAGGAGGGTGGCCAGGGCCGAGGGTGAGCAACCCACCCGGGCCGCAATGGCGGCCACGTCTTCGGCCCGGTGGTCCGCGCGGGGGCGCAGGCAGAGCGCCAACCGGGGCAACCGGTCGGGCGGCAGCCCGAGGTACGCAGCTAACTGCGGGCCGCTCCAGCCTTGTTGCTCCTGAAAACGCGCGAGCGGCCATGCCATGAACGGCGGGCGGGTGCGGGCGCGCCGAGCGGCTCGAAACATCAGATCGGCCCCGATTTCGGTCTCCCTGTCACGCGTCGTCATCCTGTAAAGGATTCCCCGCCGCCGGCGGAAGTTCGATAAGGCCGGGACAGCGGTGACCTCTAAGGCAGCCGCGGAAAAGGGCGCAACGCGCCTCCCGACAGCACCCGGATGGGATCGCCTTCGTGCAGGATGCCCCCTTGGATGATCCGCGCGCAGAGGCCGGCCCCTTCGCCCAGGGCGCGCGTCATGCGCGGCTGGGTCAGGCGTTCCAGGTAAGCGCACGGCGGGCGGGGCCGCTCATACTCAAGCACGGCTTCCCCGAAGGAAAAGCGGCGACCGCGCAGTTCGGCATGGGCAATGCCGCGCGTGACCAAGTTGCGCCGATGCTCGCCCTGGCTCACCTGAACCCCGAAGCCGGCCTCCATCCGCTCCAGCGCTTCGGCTTCAATGAGGGTCACTTGGCAGGCGTTATGCCCCGAGTAGTAGCCGGTGCCGAGCAGGTAACGATCCCCAGCCAGACCGCGTCCGGCAAGGGCTTCCACCTCGTGGACGCGTTGCATCCCGGCACCTGCATGCGCAGTGATGAAGATGGCTTCAAGAAAGGCGTCGCTCATGTTGCCGTACGGGGGTTTACCACCTCAAGAGTCAATTGCATTTATTGGGACGTGCATTGCAAATGCCGCATCACCTCTGAAAACGCGGTTCGGGAAGTTGCCCGAACGGCATGTGCCGAGCTTGCCTTTTCAAGGTTCGTCTCAATAATTGAATACGACAGCGGCAGGAAAGCATGCCGTCTCACCCCCTCCGGCTTCCCCATCCTACGGAGAGCCCAGTTCACCCCTGGAACATTTATGCCTGAGCAGCCCACCTTCCTGAGCCTGATCACTGGATCATTCGCCACGCCGGCGGCTCAAAACCCGACCGTAGCGATGATTGAGGCTGCCTATGAACACCACCGCATCAACGCGCGTTACATCAATTGTGACGTGGCCCCGGAGGCGCTCGGCGATGCCGTGCGCGGTGCCCGCGCGATGGGTTGGATCGGCTTTAATTGTTCCATGCCGTACAAGGTTTCTATACGCCAGTATCTGGATGGTCTGGGCGGTTCAGCTGCCGTCATCGGCGCAGTCAATTGCGTCGTGCGGCGCGGCGGTGCCTACATCGGTGAGAATACCGACGGACAAGGGTTTCTCACGGCCCTGCGGACAATGGCCGACCCTGCGGGAAAAGCGTTGTTGGTGTTCGGTGCAGGTGGCGCCGCGCGCGCCATCGCGGTGGAAGCCGCACTGGCCGGGGCGGCTTCGATCACGGTGGTGAACCGTGATCCGGTGCGCGGGTCGGAATTGGTCACCCTTCTCAATGAGAAGACGCCGGCTAAGGCGGAATTTGTGGCGTGGGGGAATCGGGCGTACTGCATCCCAGAGGCAAGCGATATCGTCGTGAATGCAACCTCGATCGGAATGTTCCCTGAGGTGAAAGGTCGACTTAATCTCGATCTGGACAGTCTGCGTCCTGGTCTGGTCGTTGCCGATGTCATCCCCAATCCACCGCGGACCCAGCTCATCCAGGATGCGGTAGCGCGCGGCTGTAAGGTTCTCGACGGGCTTGGCATGCTCGTCAGCCAGGGGGTAATCAGCATTCGGTACTGGACTGGAATCGATCCTGAGCCCACAGTTATGCGCAAGACGCTCGAGGACATCTTCGGCGTTTAAACTGGGATGCTCAACCTAAGTAGTTGGGAGCACATAAAGTGGTGGTACGCTTGAGGGGGGATTGCTGGGCGAGACCGGGAATTGGAAGTGCGCATGTTGGTGATCGACGAGATCCATTCGATGCTGGCGGGCACCTTCCGCGAGCAGCGCATCTTTCTAAAGTCGCTGTGATTTCTGGCCAACGACTTACACATTCCGCTGGTCTGTTTGGGCACGCAGGAAGCCAAGCAGACGTTAATGACCGATCAGCAGTTAGCCGACCGGTTCGATGCCTTCGAGATCCCCGTCTGGGCCGATGATGCCGCGTTCGGCCAATTGCTCACCAACTACGCTTCCATGTTGCCCATGCGCGAAGCGTTCGAACTGTGCGCGCCCAAACTGCAAAAGCGGCTCTTGAGTTTGACGGAAGGCGTCACCGTCCGGCTGTGCCGATTGGTGGAAAGCGCGGCGGTCCAGGCCATCGAGTCTGGGCGCGAGCGCATCGAAATCGATCTGCTGAATGAAGCGTTGCTCCCCACAGCCTAGTTTCGATCTCCGATCGGCACGCGCGGCGTCCGGCGGCCTGAGGGAAGCGATGGAGCCCTTTGTTTCTATGCCGGCCCACCTGCCAGTGACCCCGCGGCCGCTGGCGGGTGAGCTGCTGTCGTCCTGGGGCGGCTGGCGGCATTCGTGCGCTTGGTGGGCGAGTTAATTGAAATGTTGGGCTGGCCGGATGCCCGCGGGGGTTTCTCGCTGCTGGAGCACCTGCAACGGGGCGCCTGCCGTGCGTCCGAGCCAGTCGGGCGGCCGTTGCCGGCCGGGATGCGAGCCCTTTGGGGGCCTGGGCCGCCAAGAGCGCTTCGAGTTGCTGGCCGGCGTCGCGGAACCGCTCGGGAGCGGCCTCGGCGAAGACCGGCCGCCGGGTAAGCCGGCCCCCTTCGGTTGCCTCTACGGGCCGCTGTCGGCCGAAAGGCGGGGGGCGTTCTTACAGCGGCTGCCGAAGCTGGCCTCCAGCGGGTGCGCCCGGGCGCTGGCCGCGGTGGCTTGCTTTCAAAGCGCGCCCCGCACGCGCGGCTCGCATGGATGCACCCAAAAAAAGGGGGTTAGCCGGTCACTTGCTGAACGATTTAACTGCAAATGACACCGCGGTGCGGGCCGCTTGAAATTTGCAAAGCCCCTTGCCCGACGAAAACATACACCTAATAAAATTTGCACCAGAACCGTCAAGGGGGGCGCTTGAGCCCGCCCCTCCCCGGCGGCAGGTTCCCCTCACCCGATTCATACGATGATTGCGTCCCCTTTGGTCCCCGCCAAACATCGCAATGCCACCCCGAAACCGCTGAAAAAGCCATCGTCGTCCGGCTGGCTCAACGTCACCGGGTTTTGGGGTTAGGTCCTTTGTTACGCCGTAGCGGCTGCATTCGGCCCGAACGAGGGGACCTCCCCCAACGCGTTACCGGGACCGCTCGGGGCGGAACAAAACCGCTCGCGGTATTGGCTCGGCGAAATCCCGAGGGCCCGCAGAAAGGCCCGGCGCATTAGTTCCGCACTGCTGAAGCCGCAACTCGAGGCAATGGCTTCCACGCTTTGGTTCGTTTGCTCAAGCAGGTGCCGGGCCGCCTCCACCCGAAGTTGTTCGACGTAATGGGCCGGCCCGGTGCCCAGCTCCTCCGCGAAAACGCGGCTAAAGTTGCGCCGGCTCATCGCCGCACGCGCGGCCAATTGGTCGACTGATAAACCTTTATCCAGGTTCTCGAGAACCCAAACCAAAAGCTCCTGGAGCGGTTTACGAGCGGCGCCCTGTGCGTCCAGCAATCGGCTGAACTGCGCTTGGGTGCCGGGTCGCCTCAAAAAGAGCACCAAGTCGCGAGCCACCGCGAGGGCCAACTCGCCGCCCAAGTCTTCTTCGACCAACGCCAGCGACAGGTCCATCCCGGCCGTCACCCCGGCTGAGGTGTAGAGGTTGCCCTCGCGCCGCCAGATCGGGCCCGGATCCACCACCACCCGCGGGAAGCGGGCGGCCAAGTCGGCGGCAAACGCCCAGTGCGTCGTGACCCGGCAGCCGTCCAGCAGCCCGGCTTCGGCCAGCATGAAGGCCCCGGTGCAGACCGAGCCCAGGCGGCGCACCCGCGGCGCCATGCGGGTAAGCCATTCCAGCACGCCCGGCGCGCGGCAGGAGCGTGCCCCCACGCCGCCGGCCACCAACAGCGTATCCACCGGGTTGCCGAGCCGTTGATAGGGGCGGTGGGCCAGGAGCGAAAGGCCGCCATTGCCCGCAATGCGGGGTCCCCTTCCGGTAGTCACCACCTCAACCCGGTACGGCTCAACCGGGCGCTTGGCATAACGGTTGGCGGTGGCAAAGACCTGAAACGGGCCCACCACGTCCAGTTCGTTGACGGGCGGAATGGCCAGGATGGCGATGCGCCTTCGGGGCTGAAAGCGACCGTGGCCCTCGGTGGGTGGCTTTTTGGGTTGCATGACTGGTCGGCCCCGCACGCGTGTGCGCGTACGGGATCCTGACCAGGAAAGCACCAAATGCAGATTGGCGCAAACCGTGGGGCAATTGTCCTGGCGGCCATACGCCTGGCCCGCGAGATTCATCACAGCACAGAAAGCTACTCCATGAACCCCTCACCTGAGCAAACGCCGCTGCGCATCGGCTCGCTGCTGTTTCCGCGGCGCGACCAGCTCGATTTTACCGGGCCCTTTGAAGTTTTCTCCCGGCTGCCCGGTGCGAGCCTTCACCTGCGCGTGGAAACGAACGATGAAACCGTCTGGGGCCCTGCGTCCCCGCCACGCACCCCGAACCGCCTGCCGCTCGGGGCCTGGCGCGCCGCCCTTGCGGATGACCCCGAGCGTTTCCTAACCATTGCCGCACCACCGCCAAGGCCCACTAACCACGTAAGAATAAATCCATGAATCTGACCCACATCCACGCCTTCGCCGCTGCGATGCAGCGCAAAGATCTAGAATCCATGCTGACTCACCTGGCGGATGACATCGTCCTCAAAACCCCGCTCGCGGCCGAGCCTTTCGAGGGTAAAGCCGCCGTAAGGGCGGTCGTCGAAGCCCTCTTCGAAGTGGTCGACCGGTTCGACCTTCGCGAACTCATGCAGGGCCCCGAGCATGCGTCGCAGTACTTCGGGGTCACGGCCGGCTCGGAGGAGTTGGACGGTATGGACTATTGGCGCGTCAATGCAGCGGGCCTGATCCAGGAGATGACGGTCCTGTGGCGCCCCCTGCCGGCCGTGGTGGCGGTGCAGAACCGATTAACCCTCGCCATGGCAAAGCCGCCTCGGACTGGTGCCGACGGGTGCCCTCAAGCGGAGGCGTCACTGAGTGTTAATGAAGCGGCCGCTATAAGCGCTAACAACTCATGCCCTCGATGCTGAAACCCAAACGAACAACGGGGGCCGGCGCCGGCGGGTTCTGGTGCGGGCCGAAACTAACGGACGCGCGCGGCCGTTTCGCCAAGGTGGCAAACACCTACACCCAGTGCCAAGGGGGGCCTCCCAAGGCTCGGTCCCGGGATGTAGCTGCAAATGGCCGCCTTATTTCAAAGTCGGGACAACGACTACGGCGGTTGGGACAAGAGACGGCCCGGTCCGTCCCACCCTGGCCTTTAGTGCTTCAAAAAACGCGAGGGGGGCCGCGCCTGAAGGACGGCGCCCTTTCCGTCGCATACTCGGGGCCCACCGACCTGCCGCAACTTATGGAAGTTACACCGCAACCATGTGATCGAAGCGCCCGGGTAGCGGGCGCGCGCTGCACGCCGCTGCAGCGCCCTGCCCATACGGGCCTGTCGACCGCAACGTCTTTGGCCTGCTTCGTGGAGTTTCGTCACGCCCGGGAGCGGCTCCTGGCCGAGTTTGAACCCGCCGCTGCCCCAGCCGGAGAGCGTCCCACGCCGGCCCCCGGGGCGCGGTTAACCGGCTGCGCTCGCCCGCTGAAGACCTCGCTTTGCTGGCTACTCTCGGCGGCCGCGCTGGGCGGGGCGCTTTTGGTCGCTTGGCGCCTGTGAGGCGTTTGGCCGGCCGCGATGCTCCGGCATGGCCGCCGGGAGCGGCCGTTACAAATGTTAGTATAAAGGATAGGTCAAATGGTCACTAAGGATTCAGCCACGACGTCGATTCGTGGCGCCACCACGGACCCCACTTGGTTTTACAAGATTGATGTTGAGGAGAGATCAGCATTATGAGCGTTGCTTTGTTCGTTGGCGAGAGATCCAGGCCGCAAATTACAACGCGGGCGCTTTCTGTGGGCTGCCTGATCTTCGAGCAGATGGATCAGATCGACTTCACGGGGCCGTTTGAAGTTCTTTCGCGCATGCCGGACACAACCGTTCAGATCATCGGGAAAGCACTTGCGCCTGTTCGCGACGCGCAGGGGCTTCGGCTTTCGCCGGAGGTGAGCATTGCGGAAGCGGGACTATTTGATGTTTTGCTCGTGCCCGGCGGTTATGGACAGCAGGCGCTGATGCACGATGTAGAAGTGCTTGAGCTCCTCCGCAAGCACGTACAGAGGGAAAAGCTCCTGTTTTCGGTCTGCACCGGAGCCCTGCTGTGTGGTGCAGCGGGTGTGCTCGCGGGAAGACCGGTGACGACTCATTGGAGTGCCCGGCATCTGATGCGGTATTACGGAGCGGTTCTTGTGGATGCAAGGGTCGTGGTCGATGGCAACCTCATCAGCGCCGCCGGCGTGACGGCGGGGCTGGATGCGGCGCTGGCGCTGGTCTCTCTGTTGCGCGGCGATGCGGCGGCTCAGGAGATCCAGCTTGCCATTGAGTACGCGCCGAACCCCGTCTTTCACGCCGGGACTCCCGAGGGTGCGCCGGCTGAGGTGCTTAAGAGCTTTCAGAAGAAGTACGAGCCGATCGGGACTGTAAGGGAGACGGAGGCAATTCGCTATGCGGCAAACGACGCACGCTCGCGTACGCGCTGAGCTGCCCGGTTTGTCACTCAATAACAAACTGAACATCCAATTTGCATTGTGATGCGGGAATCCATGAAAGTTCAGGGTCTTTCCATTCATGTTGAGCAGCACGGCTCAACAGAGCCGGCCATCATCTTCCTGCACTATTGGGGAGGCACTTCGCGGACCTGGAGCCGGGTTGCTGCCCAGCTGCAGGGTAAATTTAGGACGATGGCTTATGACGCGCGCGGTTGGGGGCGATCGGACAAGCCAGCGGCCGGATATGCACTGGCTGATCTGGCTGACGAAGTGCTGACGCTCGCCCGTGGACTGGGAGTCAATCAGTTTGTGCTGGTGGGTCACTCGCTGGGCGGCAAGATCGCGCAGCTTGCCGCGTCGCGCAGGCCTGCCGGGCTTCTTGGCTTGGTGCTGGTCGCTCCTGCTCCGCCCACGCCTCTGCGATTTCCCGACGAAATGCGCGAAACCCAGATACACGCTTATGACGATCGGGAGAATGTACTCCGGACCACCGCTTTTCTGAGCGCGCGGACGCCCCCTCCGGAAATCGTGGAACAGATCGTGGAGGACAGCCTGTCCGGGTCACGGGAAGCTACGCTGGCATATCCCACGGCCTCCATCCTTGAAGACATCTCCTCCGAAGTTCCCAAGATTGCGGTTCCAGCGCTCGTTTTGGCCGGCGAACTCGATCAGCTCGACTCGATCGAGCAGCACAAGCGCGAGGTGGTGGCGCGGATCGCAACTGCGCGGTTTGAGGTCATCCCGCGTAGCGGGCATCTCCTCCCGATTGATGAACCCGAGGAGTTGGCCAGACGCATCGAAAACTTTGTGTTGTCCCTGAGCACGTGAAAAGCCGGCAATCGCTTCCAGAAGAAGCTACTCCGTCAGCGCAGTAAGCATTGCGTTTCGAGGGGTCGGCCGCGTTTCAGTTGACGCATTCAGCGCATTGCACTCCTTGAACGATGCCGTTAACGAACGATTTTTGACGTTTGGTGTCGTGACCCCTGAAAATGGATTTGGGCGCGGCGGCTTTTGTCGTTTTTAATCAAATCGTTCAGTAGTGCAATTGGAGCCAGATTTTTGCAGTTAAATCGGGTTCTTGGCCACTTTTGGTGAAACGGCCTGAGGCGCGCGATATCGGGGGTTGTGCAACTTCCTCCTTTTCGGTTACCGGTTCCGGTCGGCCTGCAACTCGTGGGCGGAGAGCTTGATCCGGTCCAGGGGGTTGTCGCCCTGAGTCTTGAGTTCCCAACAGACGCGCTTCTTCTGCCCGCGTTGCGAGGCGTCGACCAATCGCGTGCGCAGCCGCTACCAGCGAACCCTGGCCGATCTGACCTGGGGCGACTGGTCAGTCCGCTTGGGCTTAACCGTGCGCAAATGCTTCTGCGGTAACCCGCACTACGGGCGGCGGATCTTTAGGTGGCCTCCCCCGTTTAATCGGTTGCATAAACGGGGCTCAACCGGGCGACGTCGCCCGCCCGCGTCGGTTCGCTTTGGCCCGCGCACGGGCCCAGGCCCCTTGAGCACGGCCGCCCGCCGGCAGCGTCTTGGCCGGGTCCCCCGCCTCGAAGGGGCGCGCTCGGCGTGGCCGGTGGTGAACACCAGCCGCGGGGCCTGGGGCAGCAGGTCCAACTGCGTGGCCAGCGACAGGCCGTCTTGGCCCGGCAGGCGGATGTCCAGGAACACCGCGTCGGGGCGCCGCTCGGCGCACAGGGCCAGAGCCGCGGCCGCCTCGGTGGCGGTGCCGACGACCTCCACCTGGCAGGCGTCGTCCAACAGCGTGGCCAGGTACTGGGCCGCCAACGGTTCGTCCTCCACGATGAGGGCACGGATGCGGATCCACATGACAACAAGCGTAAAGGCAGGGTTAGCCTACTGAGTAACCCTTGGTTCTCGAGCCCCCGTGAGTGGCGCGGTTTGCGCCGCGCCCTCCGGCCGGGTCTGCAGCGGTAGGCGCATCGTCACCGTGGTGCCCTGCTTCAGGGCGCTGCGCACCTCCAGCCGGAAGCAATCTCCAAAGAGGCCCTGCAGCCGCCGGCGCAACAGGCTCAGCGCGTGCGCCTGCGGGCGCGGCCCGAAGAAAACGCGCTCGACCTCGGCCGGAGCCATCCCCCGGCCGTCGTCGCCAACGCTCAGCTCGAGGAACGCGCCGGCTCGACGCGCCGCAAGGCGCAGGCAGCCGGCGTGCGGGCAGGGGTGCAAGCCGTGTTGCACGGCGTTCTCGACCAGGGGTTGCAGGGAGAAGGGTGGCACCAGGAACTGGTCGATCCCGGGGTCGATGCGTTCCTCGATTCGAAGCGCTGCACGAGCCCCCCGGCCAAGCCGCCGGCGAGCATGGCCACACCGATGGTGCCCAGCGGCAAGCCGTCGTGCCAGACGGCCAGCCACGTCACAAAGGCCCCGATCGCCAGGCCCACCCAAGGGGCCGGCCACCAGCCCGGCGGCACACACCGCGACGATGCGCTCGTTTAGCCAACCCGTGTGCCAATCGGCGAGCTCCTCGACGGAGCCGAGCACGGCGAAGATGAGCAACGCGGTGCCGCGGTCGCGCCCGGCGAGTAACGAGCGTTGCGGCCGCCCGCGGGGCGGCGGCACCAGCGCGAGCACGAAAGCGCTGGTGACCAACACGCAGACTTTGTCGAGGATGTTCTCCATGGAAAAAGCGTTTCCTTTCTAGTTGGTCCCGCACCGGGGCGGGCTGACGGAAAATCCCAGCCTTGGGAAAGGGAGAGACGGTTCAGACGGCGACCTGAGTTTGATTCAGGCGCATTCAGCGGCCGCGGAGAAGGTTGCCGATGGTCTTACCGAGTTCGAGACTTACGTTCGCAACAACCAGGAGTTTATCCCGAACTTCGGCGAGCGCAGACGGCAAGGCGAAACGATCAGCACGGCATTCGTCGAATCGACGATTATTGAGGTTTAACAAATAGGATGATTGAAAAATCAGGAGGGAAAATGGGCATAATCGTATCGGTTAAGTCTCGCCGATCTTGGACAGTTATCCGGCCGGAAAAATTGCGGGATCCGCTCCCAGAGCGGGCTCGCGGGCAATTGTGGCGTTAGGAACTCGAAAATGTAGTGCAAATTCTTCGCCCGTCTTCTCGTTTTTTGTTGCGTTGGTACAGGGGGT